>CAVHML010000179.1:0-4711 GCA_963636905.1 bacterium | reverse complement strand
GACGGCTGTGCTCCCGGTATTGGCGGTTTGGCCGGCGTCGGCGGTAAAGGCGGCGCAGGCGGCACTGATATATGGAACCACGTTGCCGGCAATGGCTATGACGGCACCGACGGTACCAGCTCCGGCCACGTGATTATAATGGACAATGTGAAGGTCTCAACAGAGAGCGGCGTCACAGACATCAAGTCGCCCACTTATCAACCAACGGCAGGACTGGACTGCTATACATATCATGGCGGAGCTTTCTCGTGCCGCTTCGACCAAGGCGGTGGCGCTGGCGGTAACGGTGGCGTTGGCGGCGCACCAACCTATTCGCTTTGCGGCGGTGCCGGTGGTGGTGCCGGTGGCGGCGGCGGTGGCGTCCGCGGCTGGAGAACATGGGCCGTAAAACACTCCAACTGTGTGGACCAATTAAACACGAAGCGCGGCATACAGGAGAGAGTAAATACAAACGGAACAAACGATGTGGCCGGTAAAAACGGTTGCGGCGGTGAAGCAGGCGAGAGCCATCTTCAGGCAACCACTCCACAAAACGGCAAAGCCCGGCGCATCAGTTTTATCAACAGAGACAACAACAGCTCTTCGGCTTCGGGTCACTACGACAATGGCGGCCAATGGAACTGGACTGCCACCAGCGGCGGCAAGAAGGGACAAAACGGAAAAGACGGCAAAGTTTACGTGCTCTCTTCACTGGCAAGTTTTGGAAACACCACCACCTGTCAAAAGGAATCTTGGGAAGAGACAGACTTCCGCAACAAGCTGACGGCTGCCATGCAAGGAAACTCAGCCAGTGACCGTAGCGGCATGCTTAACTATTTGATACGCTCAATCAGTGTAAATCTGGAGACAACCAACGGCGAGAATGTCACATTCAAGGCTTACGGCAAGGAATACACCAATAACTTTGAATGTTTCAACGGCATGGCTGTTCCTGAGACATTCGCCATCAGCGTTCCCAACGAGAACGCCGGCAAATTTGAGGGCTACTACATCACGTGGCGTGGCGTATCGTTCAAGGCGTTTGATGCCAATGGTACAGTTACCAGCGATTTCTGGCGGTATCTGTCGAAGGTGGTAAACGGCAAGAGGTGTTTCGATTTCTACGAAAATCTCACGTTGTCGGCTCGCTACACCGACCAAACTTCACTGACTGTTTGCCATTGCCTGCTTCCGGCAGATGTAAAGGACTACAGCGATGCCAGCTTCAGAAACCATATAGCCTATTGCGAAACGAACATACGCACGGTGGCAAGTGGCGCCACAGCCAGTTTCACCATATCGCCATACAAGACATTGGGCGGTGGCGTGATAACTACGGTCGACGGCATGGTTCTCTTGGAATCGATGTATCGTCTGGCAAGCAACTCTCCGATAAAGACAGAAACCGCCAGAGAGGTGAGCGCAATGCATAACGACACCGTTTATGTTTACTACCTGCCTCGCGAAAGCAAGTACACTCTCGACTCAAGCAAGTTGAACGCTTATGGCGCATCGTATGCAGGAACAGCCGGTGTTGACTATACGGCAAACGATGCCAACGTCGGAATGGGCGACGCTATCAAGTTGCCGCGCATTGACTTCAAGACAGCAGGCACCGACGGCATACACTATCTGCACAGCGGTTGGATCACCAGCAGAGGCGACACCATTGAGGCAGGTGTGACCACGACCTATATGCCGTTGGGCGAATTCACTGTCGAACCGATATTCTCGGAGAGTGCATTGATGATACTCACAGCCCTTGACGGCGATGAGTTCGGCAGAGGCGACAACAAGCAGACCGTGAATACGGCCAACTCTTCACTTCTGCTCTACAATGACGGTGCCGCCACCAAAGAGACAGCAATGCTCATTGCAGGCAGTGAGAACATCAAGAAGGTATATGTATATGTCAAGCATCCTGTAGGAACCAAGGTGAACAAGGTGATAGCACAGATGAGCGGCGTGGTTGGCGGCGATTCCATCAGAACAATAGAAGTGATGAATGTGGAAAAGGCCGACTCTTTGGACCAGTGCTACTTTAACGTGCCTGACGATTGGACAAAGGGCTATGACGAAGAACTTCCGGTGATTTATGTAACAGCAACCATTGGAAAGAAAGCCGGCTCAATCGTGGTGAACAATGTAGCCAAGACTCCGAAATATACAAGGGCTTTGGCTCGTGAAGCCAGTGTGCCTGCCAATACTGTGGTTACGGCAGTGACTGTAGACAACAAGAACTTCTACACCGACGACGAATATTTCAAGACACTCATACCCAAGTATGGTGTGGCAGTAGCAGGAACACTCGACGACTTTGAGTTCTATGCAGGCGATGTGGTTTATGTCTACAACAAGGTTTTGAACAGCGACAGTCAAACAAGCGTAAAACTCACGCTCACTCCAACAGAAGACTCTGACATTACCGCTCTGGAACTGTGGCAGAATCAATACAAGACAACTGAAATATTCACAGGCAAAGAAACACAAGACACCATCACCTACAATGCTTTCTATGTATTTGATGCCGAAAATATAATGTTGGACGCTAAGTTGGAAACAGCTGCTGCAAACGTGACTATAGAGAATTATCAGCCAGGCGTTAAGATAGAAAAGGTGTTTGCCGATGATTATGACATCACAGGCAAAGTGACCAATCTTGGCACAACAGTTACATACGACGGCATGCAGGGCACAGCCTGCACCATTCCTGCCTATGACGAACAGGTAATGGCAATACGCGTAGAGGGTGACTCGCTTCCAGAAACGAGCATGATGACTGTAAGCTATGAATATGAAGGTGTGGAATATACCGACACGCTTGCATATCTGAATGGTAATGAACTGAAATACTTCGACCAAGAGACCGGTGAGGAAATTTCGCTGGGCAAGCAGATTGCAGGCTATTGGCTCATACTCTCAAAAGACGCGCCAATGACAGTACGAATCATTCCAAGCACACTTACCGCTATTGAAGACATAACGACATCCGACAAGCAAAAAGCCGAAGAGGCTGATATGCCTCGATATAACATCGGCGGACGGAGAGTGTCGAGCGGCTACAAAGGATTAGTGATTATGCACGGACAGAAAATAATAATTAAATAAGACAAATAAGATTTTCTTATGAGAAGACATATCGCAAATTTAATCGCCATGGTGATGCTTTTGGCATTGCCGGCAATGAATGCAAAGGCGAGTAACGAGACCTTTGAAGACGAATATAACTTCATCGCCTACACCATAGGCGACGGAGTCGTACACTTCAAGGTGCTCGCATGGGCGTCGGGTGGCTACAACCACTGGGCAATCAACCGTTCGAAGAATGCCACCACCAGTTGGCCTCTTTCCCACGCTATCCTCAGGATGCACAAAAAGGACGATAGTGGGTATGTAAAGGATGAGAACGGTCTGACGAAATTCGAAGATGGAGTAGAACAGACGCTGTTCAATTGGACGGCTGACAACTACTCGGGCGACCGTGACTATGAAAAAACGAATCTTGAAGTAAAGTATGGCACGATACGCGCTACGGATGCTTTGTCGAAGCAAGTGCTGAGTGCTACCTATACAGAAGGTGGCAACAACAAGCTGTCGGTAAACATGCCGAAAGAAAAGTGTGGCGAGCGTGATGCCTACTACATAGAGTTCGACTGGATTGCACCGGAAGAAGTAAAAATCAACAACAAGGCATACGACCTTGAAAAAGAGGCTTTCGGTATAGAATTCTATGTCAAGTACGACCGCCAGCTCGAAGAAACGGGTGGCATAGTGCCTTGGTGCGGCGAAATCAAGCACTATGTGCGCGATATGACGTCGACATCTACGATTACCAACCCGTATTTCACGGGGCAGACGTTTGCCGAAGTAACCGACAGCACTCAGATCGGCATGATGTCAACCAGCGTGCTTGGTACAGCCTCTGTAAAGTCGTACAAGACTTTCCTGGGCAATAAAGCCTACATTAGCGACAACTACACGCAAGGCGATAAATATGTGTGTACGATTAATCTTCCACAGTGCGATTCCACGCGTACCGTGAATGCAGAAGTGACATACTATCTCAACTTTGACGCATCGGGACTTACGACACGAGTTCTTCGCACCAAGGAACCTCAGATTATATCGCCGCTTCACTCTATCAAATATGTGAATTTCGGCGAATACCGTCCGGATGACGATGCGGAAAACACAGGCTACAATGTCCTGCGCTGGGGATTTGACTGGCCGGACCATGAAGACTTTCTGAGCTCCGACTATTTCGTCGTGAAGCGCGCATTCAAGGCGGACTATTCCGATGAGGAAATTGTTGGCTATGTGCCCGTGAATAACTTCTCTTCGTACACAGAGGTGACGCAAGACGAAGCTGGCGACACAGCCAAACAAGACAACAAGATTCGCACCCAAGGTTACTTCAAATATATTGATGGCACTAATGCTGCAACATATTCCACACAGCCTGCTTCAACTGAAAAAAGCTATAACGTACTCGGTCTGAACGATACGGAATATGCAGATCTCTGTGGCAACAACACCAAGGACCAGTCTCTGCTCGAAACAATGAAGAAGAAATACTTCTCTGTGCCCGAGCAAAAGATTTATTATAGTGTTGAACGTGCAGTTCTCTCAGTAATGTATGGCACCAATAAATTGCCTGAGATGTATAAGCGGAGAGGTTGCGTTTACAAAACTCAGCAGTTGCCCCCGGTAAGTGCCATTACTGTGAAGAAGA
>CAVHML010000178.1:0-4759 GCA_963636905.1 bacterium | reverse complement strand
CTTCGAGGATCAGATACGCGTGGTGGACACTACGCTGAAGGAACTGGGCTGCGCCGACAAGCCGTCCATGATTGTGTTCAACAAAATAGACGCTTACACGTGGACGGAAAAGGAGCCTGACGACCTCACTCCGCCTACAAAGGAGAACACAACGCTGGAGGAACTGAAGCAAACCTGGATGGCAAGGCTCAACGACAACTGCATATTCATATCGGCACGCGACAAGGTGAACGTGGAGGAACTTCGCGATGTATTATATAAAAAGGTGAAGGAACTGCACGTTCAGAAGTATCCCTACAACGATTTCCTGTACAACGAATATTCAAACGAGTGACCTTTCAATCGGCTTTTGCGCTGCCGACAATAGTAAAACTGTAAGGAAAAGCACATTATGGACAACTATCGCTCTCTGACTGTAGACGAGATTGAAGCCCTGGAACAGCGCGGCTGCACTGCCGAAGACTGGCTTCGAGTGAGCGTTTCGGGCGACTTTACGCCGGAAAACATTTCCAACGTATCTTTCTACGGCGACATTTCGCTCGGCGTTTTCGACAAATTGATTGACACTGGTGACGGCTTCATGCGCCACACGGGCATCAGAAACGCCACGCTGCGCAACGTGACAGTGGGCGACAACTGCCTCATAGAGAATGTTGGAAGCTATATCTGCGGCTATGCGATAGGTGAGGAATGTGTCATTTCCGGCATAGGCACGATGGCCACAACTGAGGGTGCTACCTACGGACAGGGCAACACAGTGGCCGTGCTCAACGAGGCCGGCGACGGCAACGTGGTGATATACGACGGTCTGACGTCGCAGACGGCAGCGTTCATGGCCGACTTTGCCGACGACAAAGAGGTGTGGCAGCGGTTGCGGACAATGGTGGAACATCAAGTAAAAGACTGTCTGCCAGAGCAAGGGCAGATAGGTTACAGAGTGAAGATTGCCAATACACGCGAGATAACCAACACCATCGTTCACGACGAATGTGAAATCAGCGGTGCGTCAAGACTTAGCGAGTGTACAGTGATGAGTCTTCCCGAGGCCGGCACATTCATTGGCAGCGACACCGTTTGCGACAATTCCATCATCCAGGCAGGCTCTTCCGTGCTCGACGGAGCGCGACTCTACAATTGTTTTGTGGGTGAAGCGTGCCACATAGGCAAGGGTTTTTCGGCTGAAAACAGCATTTTCTTCGCCAATTCACACATGGACAACGGCGAGGCGTGCGCCGCTTTCTGCGGGCCGTTCAGCGTCAGTCACCACAAGTCCACACTGCTCATTGGGGGCAAGTGTTCTTTCTACAATGCGGGTTCGGCCACGAACTTCAGCAACCACGCATACAAACTCGGTCCTATACACTACGGCACGCTCGAAAGAGGAGCCAAGACGGCGAGCGGAAGCCACATACTTTGGCCTGCCAACATCGGGGCTTTCTCGGTGTGCATAGGCAAGATACAGAACCATCCCGACACTTCCAGCCTGCCTTTCTCGTACCTCATCGGCACCGAAAGCGGCACTATGCTCGTGCCGGGGCGCAATCTGGCCACCGTAGGCACTTTTCGCGACGTGGCCAAATGGCCAAAGCGCGATATGCGACCGCGCTCCAGCCGGAGGTCGATAGTTAATTTCGACTGGCTAAGTCCCTACACCGTGTCAAAAATCCTAAGCGGAAAACGCATACTGGAGGAACTGAAAGCAGAGCAGGGAGCCAACGCCGCATCGTACAACTACAACGGTTGTGTGATAAAAAACAGTTGGTTGCTGAAGGGAATAAGGCTCTACGACCTGGCCATACGCCTGTTTATGGGCGAAGCCGTGGCAGGACACACTGGCGAACTGCCCGAAAGCAGTATCGGGACGGGTCAGTGGACGGACTTGTGCGGACTGCTTGCGCCATCAACAGAGGTGGAACAGTTGGCCGAAGACATCAAGAACGGCTCCGTGAGCGACCTTTCGGCAGTGGAAGAACGGTTTGCCGACATGCACAAAGGTTACGACACATACAAGTGGAACTGGACTTACCGCACCGCGATAGACCTTCTTGACACCGAAATGCTTACAGTTGACGACATCACCCGTCTTAGTGACGACGGCAACGAGGCTCGCCGCGAGTGGTTGAACGCCGTGCGCTACGATGCGGAAAAGGAGTTTGCACTCGGCGATGTGGCCGAAGATTCGCTCAAAGCGTTCATAGACAGTCTCCAATAAAACGGCTTTCTGTACCTATACATAAGGGAAAACACACAAAAAACATAACTTATATGATGTTTAAACCAATTATTACAGCCATTGTCTGTGCGGCAATGGCTTTGACAGTTTCTGCCAAGGAATACAAGTATGAGAGTGTTCCGGGCGACATGCTGAAGACACGCATTTACACACTCGACAACGGACTGAAGGTATACTTGTCGGTAAACAAGGAGAAACCACGCATACAGACCTTCATAGCCGTGCGCACAGGCAGCCGCAACGACCCGGCCGAGACCACCGGACTGGCCCACTACCTGGAGCACCTGATGTTTAAGGGCACGAAGAGCTTTGGCACGTCCGACCCCGTGGCCGAGAAACCGCTGCTCGACAGCATACAGAACCGCTTTGAACAGTACCGCCGCATCACCGACCCGGCACGGCGCAAGGCATACTACCACGAGATAGACAGCATATCGCAGCTGGCCGCACAGTACAACATCCCCAACGAGTATGACAAGCTGATGGCTTCAATCGGTGCGGAAGGCACAAACGCCTTTACGAGCAACGACATCACGTGCTACACGGAGGACATTCCGAGCAACGAGGTGGACAACTGGGCAAAGGTGCAGGCCGACCGCTTCATGAACATGGTGCCGCGCGGTTTTCACACCGAGCTTGAGGCCGTGTATGAGGAGTACAACATCAGTTTGGCCAACGACTGGGAGAAGGTGTACACGGCGATTACCGCAAAGCTCTTTCCCGGCCACCCCTACGGCACCCAGACCACCATCGGCACGCAGGAGCACCTGAAGAACCCCTCGCTGGTGAACATACAGAACTACTTCAAGCAGTATTACGTGCCCAACAACGTGGCCATCTGCATGGCCGGCGACTTCGACCCCGACGCAGTCATTGCCACCATCGACAAGTATTTCAGTGCATGGCAGAGCAACGCCACGCTCACTTACCCGCAGTTTGCGCCCGTCAGGGAGCTGACAGCCCCGGCCGACACCACCGTGGTGGGGCAGGAGGCCGAGTGTCTGATGCTCGGATGGAAGTTTGACGGCGGCGCGTCGGCGCAGACCGACACGCTCGAAGTGGTGGCGAAAATACTGTCGAACGGCACCGCCGGACTGTTTGACCTCGACATCAACCAGCCCATGGCGTGCAAGGGCGTAGGCGCCTCGTCACTCGTGATGCGCGACTACTCGGCTCTGCTTGTCACCGGTCAGCCCAAGGAGGGGCAGTCGCTCAAGGAGGTGAGAGACTGTGTGCTTGGGGAGATTGGCAAACTGAGGAGCGGCGACTTCGACGATGCGCTGCTGCCCTCGGTTATCGCCAACATGAAGCTTGACTACTATAACGACATCGAGAACAACGAAGACCGCGCCAGCCTGTTTGTCAACTCGTTCATAAACGGCAGGAAGTGGGACGAGGTTGTGGGCTTCCTCGACCGCATATCAAAGATTACCAAGAAGCAGATTGTTGATTTCGCCAACCGTCACCTGCGAGACAACTATGCCGTGGTATATAAGGAGACTGGCACTGACAGCACGCAGAAGAAGATTGACAAGCCGCAAATCACAGGAATACCGGCCAACAGAGACAAGCAAAGCCGCTTTGTTGCCGACATCATGGCGTCGAGACCCGACCCGATACAGCCGCATTTCGTTGACTTCAAGCGCGACTTGAAGTTTGGCAAGACCAAGAAAGGGCTACCCGTAGCCTACGTGAAAAACGCCACAAACGGCACGTTCACCATGGCCTACTACTTTGAAATCGGGGAGGAAAACGACAAGTGGTTGCCCATAGCTGCCCAATATTTCAACTATATAGGCACAGAAAAGCTGTCGCCAAAGCAGCTGAAACAGGAGTTCTACCGTCTGGCCTGCTCATATAGGATAAGCATTGGAGACGACAATCTCTACTTCTTGCTGACAGGACTCGACGAAAACAAGGCCAAGGCTGTGGCACTTTTCGAGGATTTCCTGACCAATGCCAAGGCAGACAAGGAGGCTTACGACAACTTCACCGGCATACTTCTGAAACACCGCAAGGACATCAAGCTCGACCAGAGCTACAACTTCGGTGCACTGTCTGCCTATGCCACGTATGGCAAGTACAATGCGTGGCGCAACATTCCTGACAGTGCCGAACTGAAAGGCATGAATCCGGAGGTGCTTATAGGCAAGATAAAGAGTCTGAAGGGCTACGAGCACTCGCTTCTCTACTACGGTCCCGACACGGAGAAGGCCGTCATAGCTCTGTCAGACAAGCGGCACAAGACTCCGAAGAAACTCGCTGTCGCCCCGAAAGGTAAGCCCTACACGGAGCAGGAGACACCGCAGAATGAGGTGTACATCGCTCCCTACGACGCCAAGAACATCTATATGACGCAGTATCACAACGAGGGACGCAAGTGGAACGCACAGGATGTGCCTCTCATAATGATGTTCAACGAGTATTTTGGCAACGGTATGAACGCTGTAGTGTTTCAGGAATTGCGCGAAAGCCGTGCGCTTGCCTACTCCGCAAGTGCCCGTTACCACCGTCCCAGCCGTAGCA
>CAVHML010000177.1:0-4772 GCA_963636905.1 bacterium | reverse complement strand
CCTGCGGAAGTTCGGCATACAAGTCCTTAAGTTCCTTTATTTCCATAGGAAAAGCGTGACAAAGGTAGTGCAAACGAGCGGAAAGAAAACTTGTTTTCAGTTTCCCGAATGCAGCCTACCTTATGCAAAGGTAATCGAAAAATGCGAGAAACATACAGTGCGGGAAGTCAAGTTTCCCACACTGCATTACTTTATGTGGAGTGTTGAATGTTGCATTATCGTTCTGGTTGTGTAGTTTTCCTGTCGGAATAAAAGACTTCCCAACACTTTTGGAAATATAACCGCAGCAGCAGTTCGCGGGCGGCGGAAATGTGTTGGGCTTTTGGCAGGTAGGATGCTTCTGCCCTTGTTTGTTCCTCGTTGTAGCTGTATGACTGGCTGTCTGGGATTGACGTGTCCAGTAAGTTGTTGCCTATGTTCATGTAGTCGCATCCTTTAAAGGCGAAAGGAGCCATCGTGGCTACCAGGTCATAGTGGCATCCCCATTTCTTTGAGTGCATAGGATAGTCTTTGCTGCGGAGATAGGGAGGCAGATAGATATATAGAGGTACGGAGTTCTGCCATCTCTTGCCTATCACATTGTAGTCGAGAATGGAGCGCACGTTGTGGTCGCCGGTTATCACCAGCATTGTGTTGTTGGCGGCTGGCGACTTCTTGAAGTCCTCAAGGAAATGAGCCAGACAAGTGTTGAAGTATTGGAGTGCCTTGAGGTATTTTTCAACCACGTCTTCGCCTACATTGCTGAAGCAGGCTTGTTGGCAGAACTTTGGGGGCAGGGCGGGCAGGTTGGCATGACTGGGAATGTCGAGCGGCGGATGGTTGGTGGTTGTTATACCCATTATCATCTGCGGATGTTCCGTTTTGCGGTTGAGACGGTGCAGTATAGCCTCCAGCATATATTCGTCATAGACCCCGATGCTGTTGTATTCGGCCTTGGAATTTTCGCTCAGTATCTCAAACTTGCCCGTCAGTTTGCCGAACTTCTGGGTCTTCAAGGCTTCGCCGCAATTCTCCCAAGCCAAATCCATGCCGGATATGAACTCGCAGGTATATCCGCTTTGGAGGAAAGGCAGGGCGATGGAAGAGGGAAGACAGTGTTTGCGGTAGGCAGAACGGAAGACTCTTGGATAGGGCGTGGATATTGTTATGTTTTCGATGGTAGCTACAGTGCCGTTGCGTACAGACTGGAAGTTGTTGAAGAGTATGTCTTCGGCAAAGTGTTTCTGCATGCCGCATTGGATGACAGGGCCTGTATGCAGGAGGTAGTTGCTCCAACTTTCACAGCAAAGCAGCAATACGTTGGGCTGCGGTTGGCGCAGGGTGTCTGCCGCATGGCGGAACAGCACTTTCCGCAGACTTCCCAAGGTGTCGGAAGAGAGCCGGACTCTGATGCCGGCAAAAGCGCTCATGGCATCTTCCACACTCTTGAAACCGTATTGATGCAGCAGTTCCTCTGTCGTCTTCATGTCAAAGGCGATGGATTTCTCCTTTATTGCCTTTTTCAGCATATAGGGTGCGTTGGGGATAATGTTGTTGATGCGGTCTTCGGTTGATACGATAAGGTCTTCTGCCTGTAAGGGAAATGGGCCGACAGATCCGCGCATGCAAACAACCAGCAGGGCAATGTATATAAACAAACAGATGCTTATCTTTCTATATGATGTATGATAATGACGCCCGACGTGAGAAAAGGCCAGTCCGCTTGCCTTCTTGCTAATGAAGGCGATGGCACACAGACCTGCCACTATCCAGACGACAGGGTAGTCGTCCCAAATTGTTTGGATGAGGCTGAGTGGTTCTTCGTCGAAAAAGTCGAAGAAAGTGAGTGAGATGTGGCTGTTGAAGTTGGTGAAGTAGCCAAGATCGATGGCGGAAAGCATGGCGAGCAACACCACAGCCACCATATAATACCAGGAGCAGAAGCCTCTGAACCATTGCTTTACCCTGCGAGAGGTGATGAAAGGCTGCACCAGCATCACTACGGAAGGCAGCAATGCTGTGTATGCCGTAGCCTGGAGGTCGAAACGCAGGGCGTTGTAAACGGCCATGGGGAGGTCTCCTGCCTGTTTCGTGATTACCGGCAGCGGAACATTCATAACAATGAAAATCAGCCGGAAGAGCATTAGTGTCCCTACAACCAGGCTTGAGGAAATGAGGATGCCCCGCAAAAACGGCATCAGGTCTCTGACTCCGGCCTTTAATGTTATCAGTTTCATGTCTTTTCGCCTTTTTTTTATAATGTCTTTTGGCCAAGTGTAATCTTGCTGCCGTTGTGTGTCATACGATAGAAGCCTTCTGTTTTGCCAATATAAAGTATATCTTTCTCTTGCATCTCCGGGAAATCCTGAAAGCCCAAGGGACATGTTTTTTTGCCACAGGCTGAAAAACTCTGCGAATATACAACTTTTGCTTGAATTTCAAAGGGTAATCTGTGAAAAAGCCGTACTCTCTATCATCTCTCCGTCAAAATAGAGGCCAAGGTAGGGCAATCGTCTGCTCTGCAAAGCCGCCCGTTTGCGGTGCGTAAATGCCACGGTTACGATGTCTGAATGGCACGTTTAAGTGTCGTAAACACGGCATTTAGCACCCGTAAACGGGCGGTCTGCAAACGACAAGGCGCGGAGACGGCCAGTGATATGCACACACTTACTGCGGTGCAACTGCCCGTTTCCGCGCCTTTGCGCTTGTGTTTTTACAGGTCTATGCCTCCATTGCCTTGAGCATCTCGGCCACTTCGCCGTTTATCTTGGCAGCAAAGTCGGCCACGGGCATCACTCCGCGCTCGTCGGAACCCTGCTTGCGCACGCTTACCGTGCCGTCGTTCTGCTCCTGTTCGCCCACAATGAGCATGTAGGGGATGCGCTTCAGCTCGTTGTCGCGCACCTTGCGGCCTATCTTCTCGTTGCGAAGGTCTATTGTGGGGCGCACTCCCACCGCGTCAAGCTGCTTTGCAACGCTCTTGGCGTAGTCGTTGTACTTCTCAGAGATGGGGAGTATGGCCACCTGGTCGGGCGTGAGCCACAAGGGAAAGTGGCCTGCCGTGTGCTCGATGAGTACTGCGCAGAAGCGTTCGAGCGAACCGAACGGTGCGCGGTGTATCATTACGGGTGTCTTCTTGGTGTTGTCCTCGTCTGTATATTCCAGTTTGAAGCGTTCGGGCAGGTTGTAATCCACCTGAATTGTGCCCAACTGCCAGCGGCGGCCTATGGCATCCTTGACCATGAAGTCGAGCTTAGGGCCATAGAAAGCTGCCTCACCATACTCAATCTTGGCTTTCAGGCCTTTTTCCTTGCAAGCCTCGATGATAGCCCGTTCGCCTTTCTCCCACACTTCGTCCGATCCGATGTACTTCTCGCGGTCTTTCGGGTCGCGGAGCGATATCTGCGCCTCGAAATTGTCGAAGTGGAACACGGAGAATACCGTGTGTATGATGTCCATCACGCGCAGGAACTCACCCTTAACCTGGTCGGGACGGCAGAAGATGTGGGCGTCGTCCTGTGTGAAGGAGCGCACTCGCGTCAGTCCGTGCAGCTCTCCGCTCTGCTCATAGCGATAGACTGTGCCAAATTCCGCTATGCGCAGGGGCAGGTCCTTGTACGATCGCGGCTTCCAAGCGAACACTTCGCAGTGGTGGGGGCAGTTCATAGGCTTGAGCATATACTCCTCCCCTTCCTCCGGAGTGTGGATTGGTTGGAACGAATCCTTGCCGTAGTGGGCGTAGTGACCCGATGTGACGTAGAGATTCTTGCTTCCTATGTGGGGTGTCATCACCTCTTTGTAGCCGTAACGCTTCTGGATGGTGCGCAGCATGTCCTGCATGCGGAGGCGCAGCTCGGTGCCTTTGGGCAGCCAGATGGGCAGTCCCTTGCCCACACGCTCGGAGAACATGAACAGTTCCATCTCCTTACCAATCTTGCGGTGGTCGCGTTTCTTGGCTTCTTCGAGCATGACGAGATATTCGTCGAGCATCTTTTTCTTGGGGAAAGACACTCCATAGAGACGCTGCATCTGCTCGCGCGTGGCGTCACCGCGCCAGAAGGCTCCGGCAATGCTGGTGAGCTTGACTGCCTTTATGGCACCTGTGTCAAGCAAGTGAGGGCCTTTGCAGAGGTCGGTGAACGCTCCCTGTGTGTAGGTGGTTATGCTGCCGTCCTCAAGGTCCTGGGCTATGTGCTCGCACTTGTAGGTCTGGCCGTCTGCCTCAAACTCTTTCAGAGCGTCAGCCTTGGCCACTTCCTTGCGAACCACTGGTTCTTTCTTGCCGGCAAGCTCCTTCATCTTGGCTTCGATGGCAGGGAAGTCGCCTTCTTTTATAGACTCGCCGCCGGGAAGCAGCACGTCGTAGAAAAATCCGTTTTCGATTGCGGGTCCGAAGCCGAACTGTATTCCCGGATAGAGAGCCTTGAGAGCCTCGGCCAACAGGTGGGCTGAAGTGTGCCAGAAGGTGTGCTTGCCCTCCTCGTCGTCCCACTTGTAGAGCTGCACCTTGGCATCGGCGTTGATGGGGCGGTTCAGTTCCATTGTTTCTCCGTTCACTCCGCAGGCAATAACGTCGCGCGCCAAAGCCGGAGAGATGCTTTCGGCGATTTGCAACCCGGTCACTCCCTGCTCGTATTCGCGCACGGAGCCGTCGGGAAAGGTAATCTTTATCATAACAAAATCTATTAATTTCCTTTTGTAGCCGCAAAATTAACCATTATATTCCTAATAAACAGCAATGCAGTCCTAAATCTTTTTGAAAAAAGGCATTCCCGCCAATGCAGATTATCAAC
>CAVHML010000176.1:0-4799 GCA_963636905.1 bacterium | reverse complement strand
TGCTGCACTACAACTTCCCGCCGTTCTGTACGGGCGAGGCAAAGGCACAGCGCGGCGTAGGCAGACGCGAGATCGGTCACGGCCACTTGGCCTGGCGCGCATTGAAAAACCAGATTCCGGCAGACTTCCCCTATACAGTTCGCCTCGTGTCGCAGATACTTGAGAGCAACGGATCGTCGTCTATGGCCACCGTATGCGCCGGTACGCTTGCCCTGATGGATGCAGGTGTGCCCATGAGGAAGCCCGTCAGCGGTATCGCAATGGGCTTGATAAAGAATCCGGGCGAGGACAAATATGCCGTACTTAGCGACATTCTCGGCGACGAGGACCACCTTGGCGACATGGACTTCAAGACTACCGGCACGAAAGACGGCCTGACAGCCACACAGATGGACATCAAGTGCGACGGATTGAGCTTCGACATTCTCGAAAAGGCACTCATGCAGGCCAAGCAGGGACGCGAGTACATACTCGGAAAGCTGACAGACACCATAGCCGAACCGCGCGGAGACATGAAGCCACAGGTGCCCCGCATCGTGCAGATAGAGATACCCAAGGAGTTCATCGGTGCAGTTATCGGCCCCGGAGGCAAGATTATCCAGCAGATGCAGGAAGACACAGGCTCCACAATCACCATAGACGAGATAGACGGAGTGGGCAAAGTGCAGGTGAGTGCGCCCAACAAGGACAGCATAGACGCCGCCTTGGCCAAGATAAAGGCCATCGTTGCCATACCCGAAGTGGGCGAGGTTTACGAGGGAACCGTGCGCTCCATCATGCCCTACGGCTGCTTTGTCGAGATACTTCCGGGCAAAGACGGTCTGCTGCACATAAGCGAAATAGACTGGAAACGCCTTGAAACGGTTGAAGAAGCCGGCATCAGCGAGGGCGACAAGATAAAGGTGAAGCTCATGGAGATAGACCCCAAGACCGGCAAGTACAAACTTTCGCACCGCGTACTCGTACCGAAACCGGAGGGATACGTGGAGAGACCGCTCCGCAGGGAGCGTCCCGACCGTGGCGAACGCCGCCCCCGTCCCGAAAGAGGCGAGCGCAGGCTGCGCCCGGAGCACGGCGAACGCCGTCCGTATCAGGGACATGAGGGTGAAAACGGCGGCAGTCACGAGTCTAAGGACTTCAATGACTCGCTCGACCACATGGACTTCTGATTCCTAATCGGATTGTAAATCTTCATATACCCGAGGGGTTGTGCCGTGAGGTACGACCCCTTTTCTGTTGCCTCCCGGCGGCTTTTTCACCGCCGCAAGCCTCCCTCTGCCTGTTTTTCGGACGATTTTGCAGCTTTTATCCGCCCCTTTGCTTGTTTTATCATGCGGATATGTGTAAATTTGCCACTACGGTTGCCGCGACAACCCGTGCATTTGCGCACAAGGGACAGGCACGGCACCGTGCGAACCTGACATTATTTATTGTATAACCTAATGATATAGCAAATGAAAACTAAAAGAATTACTGTCATCGCCCTTGCACTTCTGCTGGCCATACCGCAGAGTGGGGTGTGGGCAAAGAAGAAGACGGCGGTGAAGACCGACCGTGAATACTGGTGCGAACTGGCCTACAAGATGGCCGAACCCGTGCTCTCAAACATGAGCCGGGGCGAGTTGCAGAAGAACATGGAGCTGGAACTGAGTCCCACATGGGACGGACGCGACCGCCGGGTGGCCTACATGGAGTGCTTCGGGCGGCTCATGGCCGGCATTGCACCGTGGCTTTCGCTGCCCGACGACGGTACTGCCGAGGGCAAACAGCGCGCCCAGCTGCGCCAGTGGGCGTTGCAGAGCTACAGGAACGCCGTGAATCCGCAGTCGCCGGACTACCTTTTGTGGCGAAAGGAAGGCCAGACGCTTGTCGATGCCGCCTATCTTGCGGAGAGTTTCATACGCGGTTACGACGCCTTGTGGAAGCCTTTGGACGACGTGACCAAGCAACGCTACATCGAAGAGTTCACCCGTCTGCGCCGCATAGACCCCCCTTACACCAACTGGCTGCTCTTCTCGTCAACCATAGAGAGTTTCCTGGCCAAGGCCGGTGCTCCCTACGACGTTTACAGGGTGAACAGTGCCGTGCGCAAAGTGGAGGAGTGGTACGTTGGGGACGGCTGGTATGCCGACGGCCCGACGTTCGCTTTCGACTACTACAGCAGCTATGTGTTCCACGCAATGTATCTTGAAACGTTGCAGAACATGGTGGATGCCAAGGCCAACACGCGCATCGACTACGGCCAATACTACAAGAGAGCGTTGCGGAGAGCGCAGAAACACGCCATCATCCTTGAGCGTTTCATATCGCCGGAGGGCACTTTCCCGGTCATAGGCCGCTCCACTCCCTACCGCCTGGCGGCCATGCAGCCCCTCGCACTCATGGCATGGTACGGACAACTGCCCAAGGAACTGAGCCAAGGGCAGGTGCGCAGTGCCCTTACAAAGGTGATGCACCGTATGTTTGACGGCCAGAACAACTTCAACAAGGGCGGCTTCCTCACCATCGGGTTCTGCGGTAGCCAGCCCTCAACAGCCGACTGGTACACCAACAACGGCAGCCTCTACATGGCCTCACTGGCCTTCATGCCCCTCGGACTGTCCGCTTCCGACTCCTTCTGGACGGCTCCCGCCGAACCGTGGACGCAGGTCAAGGCATGGGGAGGGCAGCCTTTCCCCAAAGACCACGTGTGGAAAGACGAGATACAGACCAAGGACAAGTTTTAGAAACGATACCATCCCATTATGAAAAGACAAGCATTGCTGCCTGTTTTCCTTGCCTTTGTGACCGCCGGAGCCTCCGCCGCAGGGAAAGAAACGCCCTCCACGGGCTATCCGATAACCCAAGTGCCGTTCACATCGGTAAGGATTACGCCCAACACCTTTTGGGGTCAGCGCGTGAAAGCTGCGCGTGAAGTGACTATACCTTTGGCCTTCAGCAAGTGCCAGAGCGAGGGCCGCTACGAGAACTTTGTGCGCGCCGCCCACCCGTCGGCCGACTATGACGTGTCGAAGTTCATGGGTTTCTCCTTCGACGACACCGACGTCTACAAGACAATAGAGGGCGCAAGCTATGTCCTCCAGACCTTTCCCGACAAGAATCTTGAGGCATACATCGACTCGGTGCTCGACATCGTGGGCGCGGCACAGGAACCCGACGGCTACCTCTACACCGCCCGCACTATCAATCCGGCCAAGCCCCACAACTGGGCAGGCACGAAACGGTGGGAAAAGGAGGAGGATCTCAGCCACGAACTGTACAACCTCGGTCACATGGTTGACGCCGCTTGCGCACACTATCAGGCCACCGGCTCGCGAAAGTTCATAGACATAGCCCGCCGCTACGCCGACTGCGTGGTGCGCGAGGTGGGAGCCGGCAAGGGTCAGGCGTGCGTGGTGCCAGGCCACCAGATAGCAGAGATGGCCTTGGCACGGCTCTACGTCATCACAGGCGAGCGCAAATATCTCGACGAGGCCAAGTTCTTGCTTGACTATCGGGGCAAAACGAAGATACGCCAGAAATACTCGCAGAGCCACAAGCCGGTGGTTGAGCAGACCGAAGCCGTGGGTCACGCCGTGCGCGCCGGCTATATGTACGCCGGAATGGCCGATGTGGCCGCGCTCACGGGCGACTCTTCCTACATCAAGGCCATCGACGCGATATGGAACAACATTGTTTCGCGCAAGTATTACATCACTGGAGGCGTTGGAGCGCGCCACTCCGGCGAGGCTTTCGGCGACAACTACGAGCTGCCGAACCTCACTGCCTACAACGAAACCTGCGCTGCCATATCCATGGTTTACCTGAATCAGCGGATGTTCCTGCTGCACGGCGACTCCAAATACATCGACTGTCTGGAGCGGACGCTCTACAACGGAGTGATAAGCGGCATGAGCGTCGATGGCGGACGCTTCTTCTACCCGAATCCGCTGGCCTGTGACGGCAAGTACAAGTTCAACAACGGAGGCTCAATGGAACGCCAACCGTGGTTCGGATGCGCCTGCTGCCCCAGCAATCTGTGCCGCTTCATCCCCTCAGTGCCGGGCTATGTGTATGCCGTCAGGGGCAGTGACCTCTACGTAAACCTCTTCATGGGCAACACATCCACCGTCAATGTGGGCGGAAAGAACGTCACCCTGCGCACGGAAACGCAGTATCCGTGGGACGGCGACGTAGCTATACGTGTGGAAAAGACAACCGGCAAGCAGTTCCGCATGCTCGTCCGCATACCTGGATGGGTGCGCGGGCAGGTAGTACCCGGCGACCTCTACTCGTTCAGTGACGGCAAAACCACCGCCTACACGGTCACTGTCAACGGGCAGAAAGTCACAGGAGAACTGCAAAACGGTTACCTCGCCATCGACCGCCGGTGGAGCAAGGGCGACGAAGTGCGCCTCCACTTCGACATGACCCCGCGCACCGTGACGGCCAACGCCAAGGTTGAGGCCGACCGGGGGCGCATTGCCGTGGAGCGGGGCCCGCTCGTATATTGTGCGGAATGGCCTGACAACAACTTCGATGTGTTCGGTTTTGTACTGCCCAAGCAACCCTCGTTCACCGTAACGGACAGCCCCAAGCTCATAGGCGGCCTGAAAACCATATCCACCTCAGGCCAATGCCTGTCGCAGGATGCCGACGGGCGCATACAGGTGGCCGACGCGCAGCTCACGCTCATACCCTATTACGCCTGGAACCACCGTGGTGCCGGACGCATGGAGGTGTGGATGACCAGCGGTCTCGGTGCACTTGAATACTGCAAGTGACGCAATCCCTCCGCCAAGTGTGCGGGTTACGGCAGC
>CAVHML010000175.1:0-4806 GCA_963636905.1 bacterium | reverse complement strand
GGTGTTGTTGACCTTGCGAATGGGCGATACGGCACTTTTTCCTGCACAGAAAAATCCGCAAATCTCTGGCGGTGTTTGCGCAGGGAGTTGCGGATTTTGGATGGAAGTTTGGGACTTTGATGCCAGCTCCGATTCGCTTCACAGTCTGTCAGGAGCAGCGGCGGGTGGCGCAACGCTCCTTGCGCTCGCAGTAGCGTTCGCATTGGGCGCAAATGTCGTAGCCGAGCATTGCTCCGAGTATGAAGTCTTCCTCGGGAGTGAGCTGGTTGAGCGGTCGCGTGACCATCATGCGGATGGTGTCGAGGCACTCCTTGCGCCCGAAAAACAGGTTCAGCCGGTCGTTACCCACGGGCTGTATGATGTAACTGATGTTCTGGTGCTCCAGACGTGTGACGGCTATGTGTTCGTACTTCTTGTTAAAGGTGAAGAGAACCATGCGTCTCACGCCTTTTTTGTATTCGTATATGTGGTTCATCAGAACCTTCATGTCAACGGGAGCTGCCTTTTCAGTATTGGTATTCATGCGTTCAGACTGTTTTATGCTGCAAAATTAGCCGATAAACAGTGGCCTTACAATACCTAAAAAGCATGATTCTCAACGTGAAACCCGGCAGGAGGCGGATTCCGGGGGCGGAGTTGCCTGTGGAAAGGGTATGGGGTGTTGGGAAAAATGACAGGGACGTTGGACGGGAAAAAGGTTGTGGTGATGCGGTAGTGCGGCATCTTCGAAGCCGATGATTGCTTCAGACATAAAAATCCCCACGTTCCGCTTCGCTGCACATGGGGTTATCGAGGTGTAGCCTCTTCGAGGCTTTGCATAAAAGTCCGGGTAAGTCTGGCAATCTTTGTATTCTTTGCAACAAACCTTTCAACCTGACACTCAAAAATTCAGGGGCGTTGGAAAGAAAGCGTAGGGCTGTTGGAAGAAAAGGGGCGGAGTTGTCAGAACCAGACACCGGTGTCGGCTTCGGATTCCACTTTGCGCTCGGTGTCGTCGGGCAGGTTGGGGAAGAAGTCGTAGCCGGTTATGCGCTCCACCTCGTCAACCGTGTTGGCGTAGTCGCCCTTCGGACGGTTGCCGGGTGCGTTCTTGTAGATGAAACCGATGGCCGCAGTGTCCTTGCCGGTGCGCAACACGACCTTGAAAAACGCTTCCGGCACCACCACCTTGTTGCTTCCTATGGTCTTGCGGCTCGACTTGCCGTAGAGAATGGGACCGCAGACGATATACAGGTCGCCGTATTTCTTTGCCCAGCGGCGGCACTGCGCCTCCATTTCGTTCCAGTCGCCGGCATTCAACCCGTGCGCTTGCGGGCAGACATTGGTGAGGAGAAACGACTCGCGCTGGGCATTTTCGCTCCATTTGCAGTCGCCCGACGGACACATGTGGCCGCGGTCGTAGCCCGAAGATGTGTAGTCGGCAGTGGTGGCACGGGGCGTTTCCACCTCGATGTCCTCCTGAAACGCCACGCCTTTGCGCTTGTAAGGGCCGTCAATATGGTCGGCTGTGAGGTGCCAGGCCACCCAATTAGGCAGTCGGGTGGTGCTGTTGTATGACACGGTGTAGCCCTCGCGGTGCAGTATCTGTTCGCCGCTGCCCTGCCTTGTGGCCGGTATTTCGTAGCCCGGTGCCGCACTTGCACTTTCGACGGCGGTCTCCGGGGTGTCAGCAACGATTGCTTTCCGACCGCCGGACAGGCCGCATGACACGGCCAGACAGACCGTTACGAGTGCGCAAAGGCACAGTCTTGCTGCTTTTTTCATAACCATTGTGCTTTTTAGGGGCGGTGCCGAAGAGCCAGAACCGCCGCTTGCCTTGTGCAAAGGTAGCCTAAAAGGGCGTGAAAACAAAAAGAAGCGAGGCTGTTTGCAGCATTTGTATGCTGGAAACAGCCTCGCCGGCGTATCAAAACGTGCCTTCCTGAGTGTGTCAGGCGGGCATGTTCACTTTTCCATAACCGTACATACGGAGCATATTCATACAGTAGTTGTTGAATTTCCTGCTCTCTCCGATCTTTTTCATCATCCTTCTCATAATCTTTTTACCTTTCTTTTCTTTTGCTAAGTTTCACTTTTTCAGTCTTGTGGGGCGCTTCTTCACACCCCGGTGTTACCCTTTCTTTGTGTTTTCTGGTGCAAAGGTAACGCCAAACGTTTGTGTGCGCACACAAAACGGGCGGTTTTTATCGCCAAAAGCCTTTGTTTTTGACCTGCGTCAATGCGGTTGACGTAAATCAATCTACCAATAGGGCGTGTCAAACTACCGAAATAGCGTAGTAAAACTACCCAAATGGCGTTCCAGTCTGCCAAAATGGCGTGTCAGTCCTGCCGGAACACGTTGCGCAGACGGCCGCACCGGTCGAACGCAAGGCCGTCGGCAAGGTAGAGAACCACTGCCGTAAAGACCACCGGGGCGGCGAGTATGCCGGCCAAAATGCCCGTCTGCCACACCGCAGCAGTGGCAGGTGCCACCCCTCCGAGCATCGCTCCCATCATCATGTCGGGCATTGTGGCGATGCCAACCACCGACACACTGGCCAAAAGCGGTGCGTAGCCTTTCTGTAACGCACCCTTTACGAACGGCAAAACGGCCTCGCGGTGGCTCGCACCGTTGCCCAAAAGGAAGTAATACCGGGCGGAATTGTGGCGCAAACCCGAATAGAAAGCCTCCAGAACGGCCTTGCCCACGCTTTGCACACCGCTCAGAAGCAGTCCGAAAACAGGCACTGTCCAGTGCGTGTCCGTCAGTTTGGCAGGATGCATCACGGCCACCAGCAGGTAGATACCCACCAACACAGCCGAGGCAAACAGTCCGCCGGCAACGGGCAGGAGCAGCTTTTTCCATGACAGACAGCTGTGGCGCACGAGCGAAAACGCTGCGGTTGCGGTCATCAACACCATCCACAAGAGGTCGGCGGCGAGGCTGTTCAGGGCGTAAAGCCACTCCATGTAGATGCCTACGAACAGCAGTTGTACGGCCATGCGGCCTACTGCCACAGCCGAAGAGCGCAACATTCCGCCGCCCAACCGCCAGAAAACGGCGAGCGGAACGGCCAAGAGCAGCAGGGAAAAGAACAGTCCCCAGTAAGGAAATTCCATGGTTTTTATCGTGATTGGTACAATACTATATATAAATAGGTATAGGTTTCTGGTGGCGGATGCCGCCTGACGGTGTTACTGATGCGGTCAAAATGCGGCGGAAGCCAGGCTGATGTGCTTTTCAAACCGTTCGGGAAACGAGCCGCTGCCGGCCACTGCCACCACCGAAGAGCCGCGCCGGGCGAGCCGGAGCAGGTAGTCGGCTGCCAGAGCCTCGCCGGTTGTCCCGGCCAACGCCGCCATACTGTCAACCAAGACAATGGGTTTGGCCAGAACGCCGGCCAGAGAAAGCATGGCCAGCTGCCGCTCCTGCGCTGAAATGTCCGCCACACGCTGCCGGAGAACGCCCTCGTCCAGACCGAGCAACCGCCACTCTTCGAGCAGCGACTGCCGGGAAAACGGTTTCTTGCGGTTGGCTTCAAGGCCGAAAGGCAGCCGCAACAGAGTCTCCACAGTGCCGCCTGTCTGCGGCGTTTCCGTGGGGATATAGGTCATCAGCTTGCGAAATTCCACGGCCGAAAGGGGCGTCAGCAGTTCGCCATCGATGCTCACGTGCCCCTCATCCAGCGGGTACAGCCCCATTATGGCATGGAGCAGTAGCGTCAAACTGCCGCCTTGGTCTCCCGAAACTGCCGCCGCCTCGCCGTCGTCAACGGTGAATGAAACGCCCCGGAACAGCGTCTGGCCGTCCTTGGAGGCCGATAAGTCCTTTACTTCAAGCATGATTGATATGTTGAAATCCCTGTTTTTGCGCTTGAAAACGGTCACTTTTGCGCTCCGGGGGCATAGCCCACCTTGTCCTTCTCCGTGATTTTCCGCAGCACGCGGCACGGGTTTCCGGCTGCAACCACCCCTGACGGGATGTCGCAAGTGACCACACTGCCGGCGCCGATTACCGATCCGTCACCTATAGACACGCCGGGCACGACACTCACATTGCCGCAAATCCACACCCTGCTGCCTATGTTTATCGGCTTGGGTATGAGACCTCCGGCGGCTCTCTCCTCCGGATCGGTGGTGTGGTTGCCGGAGAAAAGCCCCACATTGGGGCCAATCAGCGTGCCGGAACCGATGGTTACCTGTCCGCAGTCGAGGATTACGCACCCGAAATTGATATACACGTTGTCGCCAATGGTGATGTTCTGGCCGAACTCGCACCTGAAGTCAGGCTCTATCCACACGTTCTTGCCTACCGATTTGAACAACTTGCGCATTATGTCGTTGCGCTTTTCCACTTCGCTGTCGTCCAGACGGTTGTAGGCACGGAACAGTTTCTTCGCCCAAACCCGCCTGTTGAACAGGTCTTCGGCGAAGTCATTGTATATCTCGCCGGCCTGCATCTTCTCCCAATCTGTCATCTTTTCGCAATGTTAATGTACCCGTCAGGCCGTCTGAACCGCCCCGACACACATACAAAAGTCGGCAAATAACTTGAAATACGCAAGCAAATGCCGCACAAACTCGCCCGGTTCAACCCTCTCGCCCCCAACGTTCTTCCTGTTTGTACCAACAGTTCCGCCGGCCTATTCCCCAAGTTTTGCCCCAAGAAAGGACGCGTAAATACCGACAAAGAGACCTTCCGCAATGACAATTAGGCCGTTTGTGGGGCGTAAACGGCATACTTACGACTCGTAAACGGGCGGTTTACGGTACGTAACTGTACGGTTTAGCACCCGTAAACAGGCCATTTACGGTGCGCAAACGACA
>CAVHML010000174.1:0-4843 GCA_963636905.1 bacterium | reverse complement strand
ACGACGGCATCGGCGTGGGCATGGCCTTGGCCATCGCCAAGAGCAACGTGGCGCACGGTCCGCTGCGCTTGCTCTTTACAACCAACGAAGACTGCGGTCTGTATGGCGTGAAAGCGCTCTCTCCCACAGTGATTGATGCCGACTATCTCATCAGTTTCGACGACGAAGACTATGCAAAACTGACAACGGGATGCTTGGGAGGCTACGCCAACGACATGAAGAAGACCTACGCCGTAGGGCAGGCCGTATCAGGAAGCAAGGAAATAACATTGGAAGTGACTGGACTTCTCGGCGGACACAGCGGTGTGATGATAGGCGAGCACAGGCTTAGCGGTGCCACCATTCTGGCAAAGATCGTGAAAGATGTAGTAACCACGAACGAGGGCAAACTTGTGTCCGTCGGATGCGGCCTTGCATTTAACGCCATCGCCAACAAGCTCAAGATAAACTTTGTTGTGGATGCCGCCAAGGCCGACGCTTGCAAGGCCGCTGTCGAGAAGATACTTGCGGACTTCCGGGCAGAATACACCGAAGAGTCATTCACCCAAGCATGCACAGTGGCCGATGTGCCGGCCGCAGATGCCGCCAATGTCTGCCCGGAACAGACACTTGCCGACATCAACAAGTATTTCGCAGAGCGCACACAAGGCGTGGTGGAGCGTGAGGGAACTGACGGTATCGTCACGAAGTCGAACAACATCGGCGTTGTAACGCTGGACAAAGGCAGCCTGACCATCACCAGTTTGCTGCGCTCCTACAGCAACGACTGGATAAACAGCGAGGCAACAAGCATCGCAACTCTTGCCTCCACCCTTGGAATGGCCATCGGCAACGAGATAACACTGCCGGCCTGGGACACGCCCGACGACGACCCTTTCCTGGATTTTGTATATAACATCTACAAAGAACTTGAGCCTAAGACATTCAAGCGCAAGGCAGAGGGCGGTCTGGAGTGCGCCTACTTCCTGCAAAAGAAGCCTACGCTCAAGACTATAGCGATAGGTCCTGACATCAGAGGCGCACATACCTGCGACGAATATTTGGACACCGCAACGATGAAGCCCCTGATGAAAGTGGTGATGAGCATCTTGCAAAAGATGGAATCGTATGGCAAGTAATTTTTAGTGACGGAAAAAACAAGTTGAAAAGTGCCGGTCTGAGACCTTCAGACTGGCACTTTTGCTATACCAACGTCAGTGTTCCTGCTTACGGAACTCGCTCGGCGAGCAGCCAACGCTACGCTTGAAGTAGCGGTTGAAGTGCTGTGGGTACTGGAAACCGAGACGGTAGGCGATGTTGGAGATGGTGTCTCCGCCGTCCAACAGTTCGTCTTTTGCCAGTCCGATTATCTTTTTCTGGATGTAATCCAACGGGGAACGCCCCGTTTCTTTCTTCACCAAGTCGCCGAAATAATTGGGTGAGAGGAAGCAACGCTCCGCAAAATACTTCACCGACGGCAGTCCTTCGCGAGCCGCCTTGCCGCTCTGGAAGTATTCGCCAAGCTCTTTCTCGAAGCGTACCAGCACGTCGAGGTTGCTCTCGCGTCGGGTTATGAACTGCCTGTCATAGAACCGCATGCAGTAGTCGAGCAGCAGTTCTATATTGCTGCATATTATCGTCTTGCTGTGTTTGTCTATCGGACGCTCCGTCTCCATCTTTATCTTCCCTATGCAGTCGCGGAAAATGGTCTTTTCCTGTTCGGAAAGGTGCAGAGCCTCGCGCGAATTGTAGCTGAAGAAGGCATATTTGCCGATGTTGTGTCCAAGGGATGTGCCGCGTATCAGGTCGGGATGGAACAGCAGTCCGATGGCGTTTGGCTTGTAATCGGGCGTATGGCTGACGTGAACCACCTGTCCCGGAGCAAAGCTCGCAACCGTTCCCTCCTGATAGTCGTATGGTTGGCGGCCGTAGGTAATGTCTCCGCAGTACGTCTGTTTAAGCCATAGCGAATATACACCATAGTGCCACGTCACCTCTCTGTGGAACTTCCGGGGGCTTACCCGGCTCATGTCGGCCACCGTAACGAGCGGATGGAACGTCTCAAGCCCCATCTGCTTGTTGTACTGGTCGATGTAATCTATGTAAATGTGCTCTTCCATATCGTGAAAACGGGGCGGTTTATGCCTGTAACCGTACCGCAAAGTTAACGACAAAGCCCTTAATCCGGCATAAACGGATTACTGAAAAATGTAACAGAATTACGGTTTGCCGGCGGTCTCCATACCGTTCGCTGCGGTTTGACGGGCATTTTTGTGCCGCTTGACTGGCGTTCCGATGATGCCGGAGTGCCGGTTTTCCGCCCGTCACCTGTACTCCTGCAATGGCAGAGTGCCTTCCAGCACCCCGAGAGCGTTGTATGCGAGCGACTCCATCTCGCCCTCGCCCGGACTCACCACGACGGGAGCCATGTAGCAAGTCTGCCGTTTTATGTCCTCAACGCAATAGTCGCTGTATGCTATACCGCCCGTCAGGATGATGGCATCGGCCTGTCCCATGAGTGCAACATACATGGCTCCTATCTGTTTGGCCACGGTATAGAGCATAGCTTCGAGCACTTTGCGATACGGCTCCTCGCCCTCCTCGGCCTTGCCGGCAATAGTTACCATGTCGTTGGTGCCGAGATAGGCCATCAGACCGCCGCCTCCGCGTATCATGTTATAGACCTGTTTGCGGCTGTACTGGCCGCTATAGCACAGGTCAACCAACGCCCCGGCCGGCAGGGTGCCCGCCCTTTCAGGCGAAAAGGGGCCGTCGCCGTCGAGCGCATTGTTGACATCTATCACCTTACCGTGGCGATGCGCACCCACGGATATACCGCCTCCGAGGTGCGCCACAATGAGATTCATGTCCTCATAGCGTCTTCCGACCGATGCGGCATACCGCCTTGCCACCGCTTTGCTGTTGAGTGCGTGGAACACCGACTTGCGTTCTATGCCTGGAATGCCCGACATGTGCGCCCGGGGCAGCATCTCATCAACCACAACAGGGTCGGCTATAAACGCCGGGCAGCCGCACTTTGCGGCTATCTCGTCGGCTATCAGCGCACCGAGGTTGCACACGTGCTCCATCTTGGCGTGCCACAGGTCGTGCTTCATGGCCTCATTCACCAGATAGACACCGCCGCTGATGGGCTTGAGTAGCCCTCCACGCCCGATTACGGCATCGAACGTGAGCGGAATGTGGTCGGCCTGCAGTTGTCCGAGCACGAAGTCGCGGCGGTAGGCATACTGTTCGTTGACGTGCTTGAACGCGTTTATTTCGTTCAAGGGGTGGTGTGCTCCTGCCATCCACGCCGCTTTATGGTCGTGATAGACGGCAATTTTGGTGGATGTGGAGCCGGGATTGATTGCCAATATTCGCTTCATAGGCTGCTTATTCGCCTCGTTTTTGTGTCTGTTCTTCCTGTTTAGTTCCGGGAAATGCCCGTCTGCGCCGCGCGGATGTCCCTGTCCGCGGGCGGAAGCGGTGCACTAAGCCCCAGCCAAGGCACAGGCCAGAGCCAGACTGTTGTACTTTGACTCGCCGCTGTCGGCTCTTGACGCCACGACAACCGGGGCTGTAGTGCCGCAAAGCACCCCGGCTATGCTCGCCTGGGCAAAGAGTGTTATGGTCTTGTAGAACACATTGGCGGCCTCGATGTCGGGGAAAACGAGCGCATCAGCCCGTCCCACCACCGGGGAGTGCAGCCCTTTTATATTGCCGCTGTCCGCATCGAGAGCCGTCTTCACGTCCATCGGGCCGTCCATCTCCACCCTTCCGTAGTCGCCGTGGGCTGCCCGCTGCATAAGAGTCTCATAGTTGAGGGTAAGGGGGAACTTTTCGCTCACCTTTTCCGTGCAGTGTACAAGAGCAATCTTAGGCGTTTCCGCCCCGGCAATGCGCGAGATGGCCGTCAAGTGGCGCACCATTGAGTCATACTGGGCAAGCGTCGGGAACGGTATAACCGCCGCATCGGAGAACGCAAGCAGCCCTTTGCGGTAGCCGGGAAGCTCGGCCAAGGCCACGTGGGTGAGCACTCCGCCCGGCTCAAGCAACCCCTTCTGTTTGTCAAGCACCGCCCGCAACAGGTTGTCTGTGTTTATCGTGCCCTTCATCAGCAGGTCTGCCTTGCCGCCTCGCACCGCTTCCACTGCGGCACGGGCCGCTTCGTCGGGCGATTCCGTGCATACCGTGGCTATGTGCTGCCCGTTTGACCGAGCCAAACCCTTGACCTCTTCGGACAAAGGCCGTCCGCAGAACAGCGTGAAGTCGGCCACGCCTTCGCCGACCGCCCTTTTCAGGACATACAGCGTATGGTCGTCGTCAGGACACACCAGGGCTACGCGCCGCCGCACGCCGCCTGACTTCAGCCGGGCAACCATTTCCGCAAAGCCGGAAGACTGTTCAGAAGTGCCGGAAGCCTGTTCAGAAGAGTTAGAAGTCCTTTTCGAAGTTTCCAAGTCCCCTCCTGAAGTTTCAGAGAATACCTCTTCTGGTATTTCAGAAGCTCCCTCCGTAGTGCCGAACCTCCTTTCCGAAGTTTCCATAAGCGTGGTTTTTTAGTTTACATGGACTGAATATTATTGCAAATATAATGCTATCCGGGCTAAAACCCAAGCCCTGAACAGAGTTTTTCCGCCGCCTTTTGAAGCCCTTTCCGGCGGGTTTCGTAACCCGTTCAGCCACAATGCGTTTCAAAATACGCCCGTTTAGGCATCGTAAATGGTGCATTTACGGGTCGTAAACGGCCTGTTTACGCATCGCAAACGGTGCATTTACGAATCGCAAACGGAGGGTTTTGGTTCAAAGATTGCCATGTGTAGGGGCAAAGTTCGGTCATAGCCTCGAAGAAACCCAAAGGATA
>CAVHML010000173.1:0-4862 GCA_963636905.1 bacterium | reverse complement strand
CATTGCAGGAGAAACTGGAGAAACACTACCACGATATGCAGGACATGGAGTTCACCGTGCAGGAGGGAAAGCTGTGGTTCTTGCAGACACGCAACGGAAAGCGCACCGGCACGGCCATGGTCAAGATAGCCATGGACTTGCTCCGCGAGGGCGAAATAGACGAGAAGACAGCCCTGAAGCGTTGCGAGCCGAACAAGATAGACGAACTTCTGCACCCTGTGTTCGACAAAGCCGCACAGAGCAAGGCCAAAGTGCTCACGCGAGGACTGCCCGCATCGCCGGGAGCGGCCTGTGGACAGATCGTGTTCTTTGCCGATGACGCAGAGAAATGGCACGATGCCGGCCACAAAGTGGTGATGGTGCGCATCGAGACAAGCCCGGAAGACCTGGCCGGAATGTCGGCTGCCGAGGGCATACTCACCGCTCGCGGAGGCATGACAAGCCACGCTGCCGTCGTGGCCCGCGGCATGGGCAAGTGCTGCGTGTCGGGTGCCGGAGCGATAAACGTTGACTACAAGGCGCGCACCGTCGAGATTGACGGCGTGGTGCTCAAGGAAGGCGACTACATGTCTATCAACGGCTCGACAGGAGAGGTGTATCTCGGTGAGGTAATGACCAAGCCGGCCGAGGTGACAGGCGACTTCGCCGCCCTTATGGACCTGTGCAAGAAATACACGAAGCTCGTTGTGCGCACCAATGCCGACACTCCGCACGACGCACAGGTGGCACGCAACTTCGGTGCAGTGGGCATCGGCCTGTGCCGCACCGAACACATGTTCTTCGAAAACGAGAAGATCAAGGCCATGAGAGAGATGATTCTTGCCGACACAGTGGAGGGTCGCAAGAAGGCACTTGAGAAACTTCTGCCATTCCAGAAGCAGGATTTCTACGGAATACTCAAGGCCATGGACGGCTATCCCGTCAACATCCGTCTGCTCGACCCGCCGTTGCACGAGTTCGTACCCCACGATCTTGCCGGCCAGGAAATCATGGCAAAGGAGATGGGCGTATCGGTTCAGCAGATACAACACCGCGTAAACAGCCTCAGCGAGCACAACCCGATGCTCGGACACCGTGGCTGCCGCTTGGGCAACACCTATCCTGAGATAACCGAAATGCAGACCAAAGCCATACTCGGAGCTGCCATCCAGCTGAAGAAAGAGGGCTTTGACCCGCACCCGGAGATAATGGTGCCGCTCATAGGTATCGTCAACGAGTTTGACGCACAGGAGAAAGTGATACGCGAAACGGCCAAGCAGCTCTTCGCACAGGAAGGCGTGGAAATACCGTTCCGCGTGGGTACGATGATAGAAATACCGCGCGCAGCCCTCACAGCCGACATGATAGCCAAGAAAGCCGAGTACTTCAGCTTCGGTACCAACGACCTTACGCAGATGACATTCGGCTACAGCCGCGACGACATCGCCAGCTTCCTGCCCGTATATCTCGACAAGAAGATACTGAACGTTGACCCGTTCCAGGTTCTCGACCAGAATGGCGTTGGCCAACTCATACAGATGGCTGTGGAGAAGGGGCGCAAGACGCGTCCGAACCTCACCTGCGGCATCTGCGGCGAGCATGGCGGCGAACCCTCATCGGTGAAGTTCTGCCACCGTGTAGGCCTCAACTATGTCAGCTGCTCACCCTTCCGCGTGCCAATAGCACGTCTCGCAGCGGCGCAGGCAGCGGTCGAGGAATAGCAACTGCACGATTTTGAACTGACAAGTCAGGCGGACAGCCCATTCAAACGAGCGGGTTTCCGCCTGACTTCGTATATGTACGTGGGCACAAAGACTGACAATGGCATTTCGAGAATTTGGCAGTATCTGACAAAAACCGTATATTTGCGATATGGGAAGCAGAAATTGCCCCCTATCAACTATTACACTAACCTAAAGACAACACGATTATGGAAAACGGATGGATTACAGAAGACAACAAGTATGCGATGGACGCCAACCATATTGTCCGCAGTTTGCAAAAGCCGGCGAGCGAGTTCACCAAGAAAGACATCATCGATTATATATGCCGGTTCCAGATTCGCCACATCAATTTCATGTATGTGGGCGGTGACGGGCGGCTGAAGACGCTCAACTTCATAATAAACGACAAGAACTATCTCGACACCTTATTGTCATGTGGCGAGAGGGTTGACGGCTCAAGCCTGTTCGATTTCATCGACGCTGACAGCAGTGACCTTTATGTTGTGCCGCGCTTCAACACGGCGTTCCTGCTTCCCAACGGGATGACGCCTGAAGACTACACTCACTACTCGTCGTGGTATGACAACAACAATACCACGCTCTGCATGCTCTGCTCCTACTTCGACAAGGACGGAAACCCGCTGGCCAGTGCACCCGAACAAACGCTAATCAAGGCGATGGAGGCGTTCAAACGCACCACGGGCATGGACTTCCACGCCATGGCCGAACTGGAATACTATGTGACAAGGGACGACAGAGGAGAATTTCCCGCCGAAGACCAGCACGGATACCACGAATCAAGCCCTTTCGCAAAGACGGAACACTCGCGTATATGCTGCATGAAAGCCATTACGGAGATGGGCGGACGGGTGAAATACGGCCACTCGGAGGTGGGCAACTTCACGCTCAACGGTCGGCTGTATGAGCAAAACGAGATTGAATTTCTGCCCTGCGACGCAATGAGTGCCGCCGAACAGATACTGTTGGCCAAGTGGATAATACGCCTCAATGCAGAATACGCCGAACAGGAAGTGTCGTTCGCCCCAAAGATTACTGCGGGCAAGGCCGGGTCGGGACTGCACATACACATGCAACTGATGAAAGACGGCCGCAACATGATGCTCGACAACGGCCAGCTGAGCCAGCATGCGCTTAAAGCCATAGCCGGCATGATGGACCTGGCACCGAGTATCACCGCTTTCGGCAACAAGAACCCGACTTCATACTTCCGCCTTGTGCCCCACCAGGAGGCCCCCACCAACATCTGCTGGGGCGATCGCAACCGTTCGGTGCTCGTCCGCGTGCCTCTGGGATGGACATCGGGCGTGGACATGTGCCGCAAGGCAAACCCCTTGGAACCGCCAACCCGCATTGACACCACGCAGAAGCAGACCGTGGAGATGCGTTCGCCCGACGGCTCAGCAGACATCTATCAGCTGTTGGCCGGGCTTTGCGTGGCTTGCCGCCACGGATTCGAGATGGACAATGCACTGGATGTGGCAAAGCAGACATACGTGGACGTGAACATACACGACAAACAAAACGCCGACAAACTGGCGAAGCTGGCCACCCTGCCCGACAGCTGCGCAGCCTCAGCCGACTGCCTTGAGCGCCAACGCGCGGTGTTTGAACAGCACGGAGTGTTCAGTCCCGCCATGATAGACGGCATCATAGCCCAACTGCGCGGCTACGACGACCGCACCCTGCGCGCCACAATCCAGGGCGACGACAAGGCTATAGCGGAGCTTGTGCGCAAATATTTCCACTGCGGATAAAGCACCACTATCAGTAAAAAGGCAAATATCGCACTTACGTGGAAAAAACGTACCTTTGTAGTCTAAAAAAGGAATTAACAGGACACGCCATATATATGTTTGACTTTTCAGAAGACGAAATACAACGCTACAGCCGCCACATACTGCTCAAGGAGATAGGCGTGGAGGGGCAGGAGCGCATACGGCAAGGGCGGGTGCTCATTGTCGGGGCGGGCGGTTTGGGTTCGCCGGTGCTCATGTATCTGGCCGCAGCCGGCGTGGGTACAATAGGCATCGTGGACGGTGACGTGGTGGATGCGTCAAACCTGCAACGGCAGATAATGCACTTCACCGCCGACATAGGCCAGCGAAAGACTCGGTCGGCTGAGGCCAAGGCCGGAGCAATCAACCCCCACGTGAGGGTGGAGCGGCACGACGCGTTTCTCGATGCGGACAATGCCGCCGACATAATAGCCCAGTACGACTTTGTGATTGACGCAACAGACAACTTCGCGTGCAAGTTTCTCATCAACGATGCGTGCGTCATGGCCGGCAAGGCGTTCTCCCACGCCGGCGTATTGCGTTTCGAGGGACAGGCTTTCACCCACATTCCCGGCACGGCATGCTACCGCTGCCTGTTTAGCGAACCGCCTGAGCAAGGCTCCATACCCACGTGTTCGGAGGCTGGAGTGATGGGACCTGTGGTGGGAGTGATAGGCTCCGTGCAGGCCACCGAGGCAATAAAGTATCTGACGGGCGCAGGACAGCTGCTCACCAACCGTCTGCTCACGTTCAACGCTCTCGACATGCAGTTTCGCACAGTGGCCATCTGCCGCGACAAGCATTGCGCCGTCTGTGGCGACAATCCCACGATAACTGCGCTGGAGCAATACGACACACCGGCGTGCATGACGAGAACCAACGGCAAAGGCGGCCAATGCCAATGCGAAACAAGATGACAGACAAAATGGAAACTGACGAAAAGCGAATGGAAACTAACGGGAATACGAGCAAAAAGAAACTGTCGCTGATAGTCTTCAGTGGCGACTTCGACAGACTGACAGCCGCTTTCACCCTGGCCACAGGGGCTGCTGCGGTGGGCTACGAGGTAAACATGTTCTTCACATTCTGGGGACTTGACGCCATAAAGCAGAAGCGCGGCAGAGCCTTGGTGGGCAGCGGTTTCATGGCGAAGGTGTTCGGATGGATGATGGGAGGCCTCAGCGTCGCGCCCACCAGCCGCTTCAACTTCCTCGGCCTCGGCCCCCGGCTGTTCCGCCGCATGATGCGCAAGAACAATGTGGCCACTCTTGAGGAGCTTGTGGAGGCCGCCCACCAGCTGGGCATCAACATGTATGCCTGCGAAATGGCCATGCACGTGCTCGGACTGAAGCAGAGCGACTTC
>CAVHML010000172.1:0-5017 GCA_963636905.1 bacterium | reverse complement strand
ATCCAAAAGTTCACAAACCGTAAGTAAAAAAATGTAGAGGTTTAACGAGTTTTTAACCGCTTTTGCAGCCGTTCGGGGCAGTCCCCGGAACCACAACCGAGGCTGTTCCCTTTCAAAACCCGGCCGTTTGCGATACATAACCGGGCGGGTTACGCTCCGTAAACGGCCGGGTTACGGGTCACAAACAGGCGGTTCTTGAGACACGTTGGCCGCCAACAACTTACAAGGCTGTGGCGTTTGCCGCCCGTCAAGAGTCATTTCTGCAACGCCAACCGCACCGCTCCGTCAAGGATTATTCCACAGTTTTTCGTTCCTTCTTCAATCATTTTTTGTTATCTTTGCATAAGATAAGCTGCACTCGGGCAACCATGAGCAAGCTCTTTTGCCCTCGTTTGCATTATCTTTGCATAAGATAAGCTGCACTCGGGCAACCATGAGCAAGCTCTTTTGCCCTCGTTTGCATTATCTTTGCATAAGATAAGCTGCACTCGGGCAACCATGAGCAAGCTCTTTTGCCCTCGTTTGCATTATCTTTGCATAAGATAAGCTGCACTCGGGCAACCATGAGCAAGCTCTTTTGCCCTCGTTTGCATTATCTTTGCATAAGGATATACATACAACCAAGCAAGTGAAAAGCGAAGATACAGATATTCTAAACCATATAGAAACCCCTTACGACCTGCGGAAACTGCCGGTTGGAGAGCTTCCCGAACTGTGTCGTGAACTCAGAGAGGACATTGTGAAGGAGCTTTCGGTCAATCCGGGTCATCTGGCTTCAAGCCTTGGCGTGGTGGAGCTGACAGTTGCGCTGCACTATGTCTATAACACGCCCTACGACCGCATAGTCTGGGATGTGGGACACCAGGCTTACGGCCACAAGATACTGACAGGCCGCAGGGAAAAGTTCTGCACCAACAGGAAGCTGAACGGCCTTATGCCGTTCCCGTCGCCGCTGGAAAGCCCCTACGACACATTCGTTTGCGGCCACGCAAGCAACTCCATATCGGCCGCACTCGGCATGGCCGTGGCCGAAAAGGAAAGGGAGGAGTCCGGGCAACAGGCTGCTGACGGCGGACAGACACCGCCCGCAGTGCACGAACCGCGGCACATAGTGGCAGTGATAGGCGACGGGGCGATGAGCGGAGGGTTGGCTTTCGAGGGTCTGAACAACGTTTCATCGACACCGAACGACATACTCATAATACTCAACGACAACAACATGAGTATAGACCGCAGTGTCGGAGGAATGAAACAGTTTCTTATCGGACTGAATACCAACAAGACTTACAACAAAATACGCTTCAAGGCTTCGCAGTGGCTGCGCTCCAAAGGTTACTTGGAGGACGACCGGCGCAAGGGACTCATACGGTTTGGCAACGCCCTCAAGTCGGCTTTCAGTCACCAGCAGAACATCTTTGAAGGGCTGGACATCCGCTATTTCGGGCCTTTCGACGGCCATAACGTCACGGAACTCACGCGCATACTCGGCCAACTAAAAGACATGAAAGGTCCGAAGCTGCTGCACCTGCACACCGTGAAAGGCAAGGGCTACGCTCCGGCGGAGAGATCGGCTACGGTATGGCACGCTCCGGGGAAGTTCTGCGTGGATACAGGCGAAAGAATAGTGCATGACAGCACCGGCGAACCGCCGCGCTTTCAGGACGTGTTCGGCGAGACGCTGCTCGAACTGGCACATTCCAACCCGAAGATAGTGGGAGTTACGCCGGCCATGCCTACGGGTTGCTCCATGAACATAATGATGAAGGCGATGCCAAAGCGGGTGTTTGACGTGGGCATAGCCGAGGGACACGCAGTGACATTCTCCGCCGGAATGGCCAAGGATGGCCTCATGCCGTTCTGCAACATATACAGTTCGTTTGCCCAACGGGCTTACGACAACATCATTCACGACGTGGCCATACTGCGGTTGCCCGTGGTCTTGTGTCTTGACAGAGCCGGACTCGTGGGCGAAGACGGCGCAACCCACCACGGAGCGTTCGACTTGGCGGCACTGCGCCCCATTCCCGGACTCACCATAGCGTCGCCCATGGACGAGAGGGAACTGAGGCGGCTCATGTTTACCGCCCAGTTGCCCGGCAAAGGGCCGTTTGTCATACGCTATCCGCGCGGCCGTGGCTCATGCGTGGACTGGCGTTGTCCGCTCGAAGAGATAGCGGTCGGCACCGGCCGCAGACTGAAAGACGGCAAGGACATGGCCGTGCTGACCATCGGAACTGTGGGCACTGACGCAGCCAAAGCCATCGCCGAGACTGAAGAGACCCACCCCGGACTGTCCATAGCCCACTATGACATGAGGTTCGTGAAGCCGCTCGACGAGACGCTTCTCGACGAGATAGGCCGGCGGTTCGGGCGCATAGTTACCGTGGAAGACGGCGTGCGCACAGGCGGAATGGGCACTGCGGTGATGGAATGGATGGCAGACCACGGCTACAGACCGCAGATAGTCAGGCTCGGTCTGCCCGACTCTTTCGTGGGACACGGCACGGTGGAACAGCTCAAGCACCTGACCGGAATAGACAAAGAAGGCATCAAGCAACATCTGGCATGAAGATTATCATAGGCGGAGCGGGGGCTGTGGGCACGCATTTGGCCAAGCTCCTATCAAAAGAACGGCAGGACTGCGTGCTGATAGACGACAATGAGGACAGGCTGGAGGAGCTTGCCGACTACGATATACTCACCCTGCAAGGCTCACCCACAAGCATAAAGACTCTGAAAGAGGCAGGAGCGGAAGCCGCAGACCTGCTTGTAGGAGTGACACCCGACGAGAGCCGCAACCTAAACGCCTGTATTCTGGCTCACGCCTTGGGCACACGCAAGACCGTAGCGCGGATTGACAACTATGAATATCTCGCCCCACAACTGGAACCATTCTTCAAAAATCTCGGAATAGACTCGCTGATATACCCTGAGGTGCTTGCCGCCACCGATATCAACAACGGTTTGCGCATGAGTTGGGTGCGCCAGCGGTGGGATGTGCACGGCGGAGCACTGGTGATGCTCGGAGTGAAACTCAGGGAGACGTGTGAAATACTCAACAAACCGTTGCGCGAGCTTTGCGGAGCGGACGACCCTTACCACATAGTGGCCATCAAGCGCGGCGCGGAGACCATCATACCGGGCGGAAACGACGAGTTGCACAATCTGGACTTCGCCTACTTCATGACAACCAAGGAGTATATCCCATACATTCGCACCATCTGCGGCAAGGAACACTACGCCGACGTGAAGAATGTCATCATCATGGGAGGCGGAAAGACTGCCGTGAGAGCCGCACTGACCACACCTGACTACATGAACGTGAAGATTGTGGAGGCTGACGAGCGCAGATGCGAGAAGCTGAACGAGCTGTTGAACGAGACAGACACCATGGTCATACACGGCGACGGGCGCAATATCGACCTGCTGCTGGAGGAAGGGATAAAGAACACGCAGGCTTTCGTGGCTCTGACCGGCAATGCGGAGACGAACATCCTTGCCTGTATGACGGCAAAGCGGCTCGGCGTGAGGAAAACCATAGCCATGGTGGAAAACCTCGACTACGTTGGCATGGCGGAAGAGCTGGATATCGGTACGATAATCAACAAGAAGACGATAGCGGCCAGCCACATATACCAGCTGTTGCTTGACGCTGACGTGTCAAACCTGCGCTCCCTGATGACAGTTGACTCGGATGTGGCTGAATTTACGGCCGCCGAGGGTTCGGCTGTGACGCGCAAACCAGTGAAAGACCTTGGCTTGCCGTCGGGAATGACCATCGGCGGACTGGTGAGAAACGGCAAGGGGATGCTGGTAAACGGCAACTCACAGATATTGCCAGGCGACTCCGTGATGGTATTCTGCCACGAAAACGACATCAAAAGGATGGAGAAGTTCTTCAAACAACGGTCTCTATGGTAGATTTCCGCATCGTTTCCAAAATCATAGGACAGCTCCTGCTTCTCGAAAGCGGACTCATGACGGTATGCGTTGTCATGGCTTTGTGCTACGGAGAGGACGACCTGACGGCTCTGTCTGTATCGGTGGTTGCCACAGTATGCGCAGGTTTGGCGTGCAAATACTTCGGACGCAATGCGGGAAACGACATGAACCGGCGCGGAGCTTACCTCGTCGTGACCGCCACATGGGTGGTTTTCAGCTTTTTCGGTATGCTTCCGTTCCTCATAGGCGGCTACATAACCAACGTGGCCGACGCTTATTTTGAAACCATGTCGGGCTTCACCACCACGGGAGCGACCATTCTGGACAACGTGGAAGCCCTGCCTCACGGCATTTTGTTCTGGCGTTCGCTGACGCAATGGATAGGCGGACTGGGCATAGTGTTCTTCACAATAGCCGTGTTGCCGTCGGTTGTGGGCGGCAGCCTGAGGGTTTTCGCCGCCGAAGCCACGGGACCAATGAAGACAAAGATGCACCCGAGGCTCAGCATGAACGCCAAATGGATATGGACAATATACATTGCGCTGACCGTGGCCTGTGCCTTTGCGTTCAAGATAGCGGGCATGGACTGGTTTGACTGCGCCAACTACTCCATGTCAACCACGGCTACAGGAGGTTTTTCCACCCACAACGACAGCACAGTGTTCTTCCATTCTGCCGCCATAGAGTACGTTGCGATATTCTTCCAGTTCATTGCCGGCATGAATTTCACCTTATTATATATAGCAGTCTTCAAGGGCAATGTGCGCAAACTGGCCTATAACTCGGAGTTTAGGCTGTATCTGTCGGTCGTGGTCGTTGCCACGGTGTGGATAATGTGGCTGCTTATGAGCCGTTGCGGCTACGACTGCAGCCACGCACTGCGCAGTGCGCTCTTTCAGGTGGTGTCGTTCATCACCACAACCGGCATGTTCAATGACAACGCGGAGGCTTGGCCGCACATCACATGGGTGATTCTCAGCGGCTGTATGTTCCTCGGAGCCTGTGCAGGTTCCACGAGTGGAGGCTTCAAATGCGTGCGTGGCGTTATGACTCTCAAGGTGATGCGTAACGAGTT
>CAVHML010000171.1:0-5099 GCA_963636905.1 bacterium | reverse complement strand
CAACTCCTTCAGAGTCAAACACAACCCTCCGATCATTCAGACAATACACTTTTAACACATAAAGATTATGAAGAAAATTTTTACTTCGATTGTTTTTGCGGCAGCACTGTTCGCCGCAATGCCCTCACAGGCACAGGTCAAGTTCGGTCTCAAGGGCGGTTACAACATCACCAGCATGAGTATCAGCTCGGATGTGGTCAAGAAGTCAAACCAGACCGGCTTCTTCGTCGGTCCCACTGCCAAGTTCACACTGCCCATCGTTGGTCTTGGCATCGACGCTGCAGCCCTCTACGACCAGCGTGAAGCCAAGTGGAGCAACGGAGACGAGTCGTCCACCGTCTCAGAGAAGAGCATCAACATCCCCATCAACCTGCGTTACAGCATCGGACTCGGCAGCCTGGCCAGCATATACCTCGCAGCAGGCCCGCAGTTCGGCTTCAATATAGGCGGAAAGAACTACAACTGGGACGACGAAACCAACTACGAGCTTAAGAAGTCGAACATCAGCATCAACGTAGGAGCCGGTGTGACGCTCGCAAACCATCTCGAAATAGGCTGCACATACAACATTGCCTGTGGAAAGACCGGCGAGTTCACCTTCAAGGACGCCGCCGGAGCTGTCGGCAACGAGATCGTTTCAAAGACAAACCGCACCAACGCCTGGCAGATTTACGCCGCATACTACTTCTAAAGGGCAGCCACGGAACAGCCGCCGCAACAACTGCGGCTCCTGACTGAAGCCCTGACGACTTTTACGGCCACCACGGCCGCATACAAAGGTGGGTCTCTCGACCCGCCTTTTGCCGTTTTTGGCCTCGAAGAGGCCGCATTTCAGTAACCCCATGTGCAGCGTCAGCGGAACATGGGGACAGGTATGCAACGGAAACACCGGCGTCGAAGATGCCGCACACAAGGCCGCGGCCATAACAAACCGCCCGTTTACGCTCCGTAACCGGGGCATTTGCGCACCGTAAACCGCCCGTTTGTGACCCAAAACCCGGCGGGTTACGAAACCCCGCCGCACGCCTTTGCCCCAAAGAGCCATGATTTGCGGCGTATAACGCAGGGAGACAGGCTCACAGCGCCGCCCCTTACAATGTGTCACGCTTTGAGGTAGCACTTGCAACATGCGTTTTGCAAAATGCGGAAAAAGCGTTTACGAACATTAAAATAATCACAAAAACATGACAAAAGGACACGTAAAAGGGCGCGTTTTTCTTGGTAAAGCCAATCAGATGCCGTAACTTTGTGCACGGAAACGGCAGAAAAGACGTCATTTCTAATTAACATCAAAACATAAAGTTAACCATGGTAAATTACAAAACACTGGGTCTCGTCAATACACGCGAGATGTTCAAGAGAGCCATCAACGGCGGTTACGCCATCCCGGCTTTCAACTTCAACAACATGGAGCAGCTCCAGGCCATCGTAAAGGCATCGTCCGAGCTGAAGTCACCCGTAATCCTGCAGGTGTCAAAGGGCGCACGCAACTACGCCAACCAGACCCTCCTGCGCTATATGGCCGAGGGTGCTGTGGAGTATGCCAAGGAGTTGGGATGCAAACACCCCGAGATTGTGCTGCACCTCGACCACGGTGACAGCTTCGAACTGTGCAAGAGCTGCGTCGATATGGGCTTCTCTTCAGTGATGATAGACGGCTCTTCGCTGCCCTATGAGGAGAATATTGCACTGACAAAGAAGGTGGTTGAATACGCCCACCAGTACGATGTCACCGTTGAAGGCGAACTCGGCGTGCTCGCAGGCGTTGAGGACGAGGTCGCATCCGAGGTCTCCCACTACACAAAGCCCGAAGAAGTGATTGACTTCACTACCAAAACCGGCGTCGATTCGCTGGCCATATCCATCGGAACAAGCCACGGCGCATACAAGTTCAAGCCCGAACAGTGCACCCGCGACCCCAAGACAGGCCGCTTGGTGCCCCCTCCATTGGCCTTCGACATTCTCGACGAAATCATGAAGCAGCTCCCCGGCTTCCCCATAGTGCTCCACGGCTCGTCGTCAGTGCCCCAGGAATATGTCGATATGATAAACCAATACGGCGGAAAGCTGCCCGATGCCGTCGGCATACCCGAAGAACAGCTCCGCAAAGCGGCCAAGAGCGCAGTGTGCAAGATTAACATTGACTCCGACTCACGCCTCGCTTTCACCGCAGCAGTGCGCAAGACTCTGGCCGAAAAGCCGGCAGAGTTCGACCCCCGCAAGTACTGCGGCCCCGCCCGCGACCTCATGGAGGATATGTACAAGCACAAGATCATCGACGTACTCGGTTCGGACAACAAGCTCGGACAGCTCGACTGATAACACACTAATACAACATACACACGAAATCCGCAGCCGTGCCAAGCACAGTCTGCGGATTTTTTTGCGCCCGAAGTGGCGGAATACGGGAAAAACTCCGTACCTTTACATCCGCAGACTTGGCGCAAGCCGGCCGGCAACAATTACATTGTGGGTTAAAAACAAAAGCATTCGCTATTATTTCGCGTTTAGCCAAGAGCGTCGGAAACTCTATTTGGAATAACAAGCACGACAATAATATGTGACAGACGGCTCGTATAGCAGCCTCTGGAATACCAAAAGCGATGCGCACACCATAGGGTGTGGTGCATTCTTATAGGTATTCCGGGGCTCCATCCGACGCCGCCCCGTGCTAAACGCGATAGGAATGGCATCACGCCTTTTCTCTTTTCTATCTGCGTTGCGGATTGATAGTTGGGTGCAAGACACAACAATTATCAATCAAACATGGCAAACGCTACATTAAACAACGCACGTATGGCCAAGAAAGACGAGTTCTATACCATGTATTATGATATAGAAACGGAGATGGAAGCCTACCTTGACTACAACCAAAACGTGTTCCGGGACAAGACAATCCTGCTGCCTTGCGACGATCCGGAGTGGAGTAACTTCACAAAATACTTCGCCCAAAACTTCGAGTCTCTGGGCTTGAAGAAACTCATTTCCACCAGTTATGCGCCGGAAAGCATGACATATAAGGACGGAGTGCAGCTTTCGCTGTTCGAGACAAGCTCTCCCAAGTATGACAGGAGCAAGACGCAGACCCACGGAAAGATATTTGTTTTGGACAAAGACAACACCGGCGACGGCAAAATCGACCTCAACGACCTGCAATGGGACTATCTTGAGGGTGACGGAGACTTCCGTAGCGATGAGGTAAGGCGGCTAAGAGACGAGGCAGACATCATAGTTACCAACCCGCCGTTCTCGCTTTTCCGCGAGTTTCTGGCATGGATAATTGAGGCGGACAAGCAGTTCGTCATCATCGGCAACATGAATTGCGTCACCTACAAGGAGGTGTTTCCACTGATAAAGGACAACCTTGTTTGGATGGGGTGCACCATTCACAGCGGCGACCGTGAGTTTGGCGTGCCGGATGAATACCCTTTGACCGCCGCAGGATGCCGGACTGACCAGAACGGGAAGAAGTATGTCCGCGTAAAAGGCGTGCGTTGGTACACAAATATCGACCACGGCCATCGCCACAAGCCGCAGAACCTTATGACAAAGGCCGACAACATCAAGTACAGCAAGCACAGTGAGGTGAAAGGGAAAGGCTATTTGCACTACGACAACTACGATGCTATAGAGATTCCCTATACCGATGCCATACCGTCTGACTACGACAAAATGATGGGAGTGCCTATCTCTTTCCTGGACAAATACTGCCCTGAGCAGTTTGAACTGTTGGGTATGACAGAGAACAATGACGACCTCCAGCCTTACAGAAAGGCAGGTTTTAAGAAATATGACCGTCCATACATTGACGGAAAGAGAATGTATTCACGTCTTTTAATCCGCAAAAAGCAACAATAACATGACACCTGAATTACGCACATATACCGTTAAGCAACTTTGCGAGGGCTTTACTTACAGCGAACTCGACGGCAAGGGACTATACGGACTGGCAGGTAAGCTGACCATACAGCCGGAATACCAGCGCAATTACCTGTACAGCGAGAACAAAAGCGAGAAGGAAATCGCAGTGATAGACTCGGTTTTGAAGAAATATCCCTTGGGGCTGCTCTACTTCAACCGCTTGCCTGACGGGAAACTTGAGGTGCTTGACGGCCAGCAACGCATCACAAGTCTGGGCAGATACCTTATCGGTAAGTTCGCCATAATGAGGGGTGACAGGCCTTTTAAGTTCTCTTCGCTTGACAAAGCCGAACGAGAACTGATAGAAAACACGCCCTTGCTGGCATATATCTGCGAGGGTACGGAGGCAGAAATCAAGGAGTGGTTCGAGATAATCAACATCGGAGGCATACGACTCAACGAGCAAGAGAAGCTGAACGCCATCTATTCGGGTCCTTTTGTCAGTGCCGCGCGCAGACAATTCAGCAACAAAGAGAACTCCAACGTACAGAAATGGGGATGTTACATCGCCGGTTCTGTAATCAGACAGGACGTGTTGCGAACCGCCCTCGACTGGGTAAGTCACGGCAACATCAAGGACTATATGCAGGAACACCGCCGTGACGAGGACACAAACGAGTTGAAAATGTATTTCAACGATGTCATTTCATGGATTGACCAGACCTTTGACGATGTATATCCCAAGATGTGCGGACTGGATTGGGGACGGTTGTACGAGCGATACCACACCAATCCGTATGACCACAAGGAGGTTTCCGAGAAGGTGAGGCAGCTTTACGACGACCCGTGCGTCAAAGACAACAAGAATGTGTTTGAGTTTGTGCTCGGAGGCTGCACAGACACGAAGCTGTTGAACGTGCGTGTGTTCGACGAAAACGTCAAAGGGCGCGTTTACAGGCGGCAGACGGAGGAAGCAAAAGCACGTCACGTGAGCAACTGTCCGCTGTGTGCCTGTGGCCATGATGCCAATAAAGAGAAGATATGGGCACTCAAAGAGATGGACGCCGACCACGTTTTGGCATGGAGCAAGGGCGGTTCTACCGACGAAGGCAACTGTCAGATGCTCTGCAAGACGCATAACAGGGCGAAGGGCAACAGGTAAGTCGGGACTTCTCCGTTGTTTCCGCAGCAGTGCGCAAGACTCTGGCCGAAAAGCCGGCAGAGTTCGACCCCCGCAA
>CAVHML010000170.1:1618-5104 GCA_963636905.1 bacterium | reverse complement strand
AAGCTCTCCTTTCCTTGTTCTAAAGGACGTTTCAGGAAAGAAATCAGAACAGTGGCGACAACATTCTGGCCACACTTTCCCACAATCTCATAAGGAATTTGGGCTTCATGCGCTCCTCCACGTCCTTGAAGGCCACGGTTTGCGTCTGGTCGTGCAGGAATATTGCCTTGAAACGCAACGCTATGTCCTCGTCATATATAAAGGCGTTGCCCTCAAAGTTGTTCTCGAAGCTGCGGAAGTCGAAGTTTGCCGAGCCGCACGACACGAGCGAATCGTCGCAGATGAGCAGTTTGCTGTGCAGGAAGCCCCCGGTATATAGGTACACCTCGGCACCGGCCTGAACCAGCTCGCGCAGATACGACCTCCCTCCCCACTCGGCAAGGCGCGCATCTGTCTGCCACGGCACTATGATACGCACGTCCAGCCCACCGAGGATGGCGGTCTTCAGGGCGAAAAGCACCGGCTCGTTGGGCAGGAAGTAGGGTGATTCAATATATATGTAGCGGCGTGCGGCAAGGACAAGCCTGACGTAGCCCTGCATAATCTCCGGGTTTGCCGATATGGGACTGCTCGTTACCGTCTGCACGATGCAGTCGTTGGGCATCTGAACCCGTGGTTGCGGATAGTATTTCCGGTCGGAAATCAGTGTGCGGTCAACGAAGTACCAGTCTATAAGGAACGCCCTTTGCAGTCCGTAAACGGCACTCCCCCTCACCATGACGGCTGTGTCGCGCCAGGGTCTGCCGCCCTTTCCCTTCACATAGCGCAGGGCTATGTTCATGCCTCCCACGAATCCCACCTCTCCGTCGATGACTACTATCTTGCGGTGGTTGCGGTAATTGGCCTTACTCGTGAACGTGGGGAAGCGCACGGGCAGGAACGGGCACACCTCGATGCCCTCTTCGCGCATACGTTCGAAGAACTTGTGGCTAACGTTCCAGCACCCCACATCGTCGTAGATGACCCTTACCTCCACGCCACTGCGCGCCCTGTCGATGAGAGCGTCGGAGACGAGCATACCGAGGGGGTCGTCCTTGAAGATGTAGAAGTCGAGATGGATGTGGCTTCTGGCCTTGCCGATGGCCGCCAAAAGGGCGGGGAAGAAACCGTAGCCGTCGGTATAGATGTCGAAAGTGTTGTCCTTGAAGGGCATGGCGAAGTTCTGGTTGATGAAAAGGTCAACCATCTGCTTGTGTCTCTCCGGCACTTTCAGGTCGTGTTGCTCCACAAATTCGAGCATGGCACGCTTGGTCAGCTGGTTCATGCTGCGCATACTCACCAAGCGTTCGCGCCTTGTGTTGACACCAAAGAACAGGTAGAAGATGATACCGGCAAAGGGTACGAAGTAAATCACGAGCGCCCACGCCATGGTCTTGGCCGGTTGGCGGTTGTCCATCAGCACGTGGATAATCATGAGCACCACGATTATCTCGTAGAAGACGACGAATGTGAGGTAGAGTCCGTGCATTGGCGTGTCGTTGGGCGGTTGGTCGTTGCTGCAGAGCGGCTCACACGATGATGTCACTGCCTATCTGGCGGGCGAGAACGTCGCGGAGTTGCTGCGTTTCCTTGTAGTCCTGCATCAGTGTCTTGACGGTTTCCATGTCGCCGCCGGCCTGTCTGAGCTGTGTCTGTATGTCCTTCAGCCTCCGTTTCACTATGTCCATACGGAAGTCAAGCACAAGGTGAGTGATCTTTTGCTGCAGGTTTCCGGGCTTTATCTCCGGCTCAAGGCTGCGGCTAAGCTGGTAGCGGTTGATGGCAAGTTGGCTTGCGAGACTGCTTATGTCAACGTCGTGGTGGTTCATGAAGTAGGTTTCGGCCTTGAAATCCGGCTCACCGCAGTGGGCGACGGCCTCGCTGAGGATTTTGTCGTACAGTTCGTTGCTGAAATGCAGCCCGTCTTGCGCCAGGTCGTAGTCCACATATTGCGCCAAAGTGAGGTTTACGGTCTGCCCGTCCTCCGTCTCCAGCCCGCTGAAGATGATCTCTTCGCCGTGGCGGATGACGAGTTGCATTATCATACGCTCCACTCCGGCGGCCTGTTCGTCCACGGTATGCAACCCTATGGCCGGCGCTTTTTCCTGCTCTTGCGCCTGTTCGTCGGAGCGTTCCTGCCTCCTTTGCTCCCTTTCGGCCTCCTTTGCCTGCTCTTCCTTGCTGCTCCTGATGAAGCGGTTGGCCGTGTTGATGAGCGTCTGTTCGTTCATTTGCAGCTTGTCGGAGCACTCCCGGAGGTATGTGTCGCGCGTTATCTGGTCGGGAATGACCGACACGCTCTTCACAATGCTGCTGATTGCCTCCGACCTCTTGATGGGATCGGTCACGCCACGCAGCAGGTGGTCGGTCTTGAAGCGTATGAAGTCGGTCTGGTTGTCGGCGATATACTGGCGGAAACTCTCCGCATTGTGCTTCTTGGAGAAACTGTCCGGGTCGTCTCCGTCGGGCAGTACGAGCACCTTAATGTTCATCCCTTCGGCCAAAAGCATGTCGGTGCCGCGCATGGCGGCGTGTATTCCCGCCTCGTCACCGTCATAGAGAAGGACGATATTGGACGTGAAACGGTGCAGAAGGCGTATCTGGTGTACGCTCAAGGCGGTGCCAGAGTTGGCCACAACGTTCTCTATGCCGCATTGGTGCATGGAGATGACGTCGGTGTAGCCCTCTACCATGAACACGCTGTCCTCCTTTACGATGGTGCGCTTGGCCTGGTAAAGCCCGTAAAGTTCGTGGTCTTTGTGGAAAATCTCGGACTCCGGCGAGTTCACATACTTCTGTTGCACTCCCTTGGTGCGCGAGTCAAGCAACCTGCCCCCAAAGGCGTTGACCTTTCCGCTGGTGGTTAACCACGGGAAAATGACCCTTCCGGCATAACGGTCAACAAGCTCTCCTGTGTCTCTCTGGTAGCATAAGCCTGTCTTGACGAGGTATTTTTCGTTGTAGCCCTTGCCGGTTGCGGCCGAAGCGAGGGCGTTTCGCGACGGCAAAGCGTAGCCCAACTGGAACTTGTTTATTATGTCGTCGCGGAAACCACGGCTGCGTAAGTACTGCATACCGATGGCTTTGCCGTCAATATCGTTGTGGAGTATGTCCTGAAAGTAGTCCTTTGCCCACTCGTTGACGATGAACATACTCTCCCTTTCGCCGGCCTCCCGCTTCTCTTCGTCGGACAGTTCGCGCTCCTTAATCTCGATGTTGTACTTGTTGGCGAGCCACCTTAACGCCTCCACATAGGACATCTGCTCGTGCTCCATGATGAATTTGACGGCGTTGCCGCCCTTTCCGCAGGCAAAGCAGTGGCAGATGCCCTTGGCAGGTGACACGATAAACGACGGAGTCTTGTCGTCATGGAACGGACAAAGCCCCTTGTAGTTGATGCCGGCCTTGCGGAGATGGACAAATTCAGAGACCACATCGACTATGTTAGCGGCATCTATGATGCGGTCAACAGTGGCTCTGTCTATCATGGCTGTATGTCTTTTGAGG
>CAVHML010000170.1:0-1331 GCA_963636905.1 bacterium | reverse complement strand
CGTGCTCCGAGCAGTGACGTGTGGGTGTGGTCACGCTTGTAATAGGGCGCAGCCTTTTCCTTGCTGCCGCACTTCTTGTCGAGGAAGTCGGCGGTTATGTTGTGCATGTCCACGAATTCCGTGCCTGTAGCCTCGGCCACTTCGCGGTACCACTTGCCATAGGAGTCGTTGCGCCGCTCTATCTTACCGTCTTTCCACTCGTTGCGCGGCGTGAGCGACACTATTATGGGTGTGGCGCCTTTCTCTTTCACGTCCTGGATGAACTTCTTGAGATACCAGCCGAACGTATATACCAGTTCGTAGCGGCCTGACGACTTCATCTTATATACGTGGGTTGAGTCGGAAGTGCCGGGTATGGTGCCGCGCATCTTGTTGTCATCGATGGGACCAATGTCGTTGTGGCCGAACTGGATGAGCACATAGTCGCCCGGTTGCAGTGAGTTATAGACCTGATCCCAACGCCCTTCGTTGAGGTAGGTGCGCGTTGAGCGTCCGGCCTTGGCGCAGTTTACGCATGTAATCTTCTTCTCGTTGAACACCGTGTAGGCTTGCGAACCCCATCCCCACATGCCGTCTTCGTCCTTGTCCTCGTTCTTTACGGTCGAATCTCCAGTGATGAACACCACGGGCTTGCCCTTTTCGCGTTTGACACTCACAGTCGGGAGGGTCAAATCCTTCATCATGGCTTGTAGCGGAGCGAGCTTCGGGTCGGTGCTTTCGGCCAGTCCTTCGGCTGCGGAACGTGCGTTAAGCTCAGCTCCGAACTTGCTTGTGTGTATGTGGTCCTTGTAGAAATGGTAGCTTTCCTTCCACTTGCCAAACTTGTCGAGCTTGCTTCCCGATATTTCATTGAGGTCTATGTATGGCACATCCATTTCCTTTCCAACCTCTTCGAGCCACTTGCTGTGCGGCTTGCGCACTATCTTGCCATCGTCACCGTAGGCGTCGCGTGGCGTGAGCGACATGAGTATGGGGTTGGCACCGGCCTTTCGGATGTCTTCGATATACTTGCGCATATATCCGCCGTAGGTATATACGGTCTCCTTCTCGCCTGTTTCCTTTATCGTAACGTTGAGGCTGTCGTGGCCGGAGCCGGGGATTGTGGCACGTGCGCGTCCGCTGTCATACGGGCCGTTGTCGTTGTGGCCGATGGAAACGATAACCCAGTCGCCCGGTTTCAGTGCCTTGCGCACGTCGGGCCACAGTTTGTTGTAGAAAGTGCGGCTGCTCATGCCTCCGAGAGCCTGGTTCTCCACAGTGATTTTGTTTTCGTTGAAGTATTTGTGCTCGAAGAATCCCCAGCCCCACTGGCCGTTGTTGCCGTTGCCGAG
>CAVHML010000169.1:2500-5134 GCA_963636905.1 bacterium | reverse complement strand
TTCACCTTCCCTGCATACTTCCTCTTCAAGGAATGTAGAGCCAAGAGGTTGTTGCCCTTGATGATGAGGTTGTCGGTTGGGGAAAGATGCTCCACTGGATGCTCTCCGTCCTTGTCGTAACGCTTGAAGTTGGAGAATGCCTTTGGCTCTGTCAGGCGGTTCACCTCGTCAGGCGCAAGCGTTTCGTTCCAGAACACTTCGTTGCGCTTTGCCTCTTCCTTGGTCTGTCCGCCTTCAAGCATACAGTCTTTGTATGGCCATGAGAGCACCACCTCCCGACTCTCGCTGATAAAGCGACCGTTCTCATTGGTCAAGCCTATCTTGTTTTTGAACATCGTGTAGCTGCCGCCAAGGAACTGTGTATCGGAAACAAACCGCTGAAACTTCACTTTGTCGAAAACCATAACGCCCTCAACTTCCCTGAAAAAGACTTGCTTCATTTTCTCGTTGCCCAGAAGATACTTGATGAGAAGAGGATGAACGGCCAAAGCATCCTCCACAATCCGGTTTTTCAGCAGCGTGCCGTCGTCCATGCAGTAGCGGTTGTCCATGCGCAGAAGCCGCTCAAGCTCATGATAAAGGTTTAATGTGTCCATACTGTCCAATAGTTAGCCTTTGCACCCAACTATCATCAGGCTATCCGTGCAGACAAAAAGAGAGGGTGTGAACCACTCTTATGGTCTTCCGTGGCAAGCCTAGGAATGTCTGAACCACCGTTCGATTATAAGAATGTCCACACCCTTATCGGGCATGAACATTGACCTCGTAATCGAACGATAGGCTCACCTGTGCTTACCACAGACGTAGCCAACCATTATTGGTGTGGTTGCTTATTCAGAATGAAGTTTCCTAGGCTTTTTCTGGAAGACCACAATAATAGTCAATGCTTTATGTTTACCAAAATGTCTTGGAGATGGCTTGCAGCCAAATCCAAATGCAAAAGTACGAAAAATATTGGAAAGCGCACGTGCCTACGGCATAGCCAATAAACAAATCATGAAAAATGAAGAACTTGGTTAAATGAAGAACTAAGAATGAAGAATGGGCTTGCGCAAAATAAAGAACTTGGTTAAATGAAGAATGTAGCGCACAGGCAAACTTTTATTCTTCATTCTTAATTTAAGTTTGCATAAACGATGGGAAAGAGTTACCTTTGCAGAACATATACATTATTATATAGTAGGAAAGACAACAATTCAAGAACTTAAAACCTAAATAAAAACACTAAAACAATGAGAAAAAACATTTTGCTGGCAGTGGCCGCAATGCTGCCCCTGATGTCGTGGGCACAGACATTTGACTTTGACATGACAAAGCAACAACCCAAGTACACCGATGAGACCGGATATGGCTACGATGTTTTGCCGGCACCAACGAAGAAGAGTACCGAACCGTTCTACTTCTCTGTGAAAGTACCCGACGGCAACTACAAAGTGAAGGTGACGCTCGGAGGCAAGAAAGCCGCCAACACTACCGTCAGGGCGGAGAGCCGACGGCTGATGGTGGAAAATGTGGACACGAAGAAGGGCAAGACAGCCACATACGAGTTTGTGGTGAACAAGCGTTCGCCGAAGATTGACGACAAGACCCGTGTACGCATAAAGGACCGCGAGAAAGACTATCTCAACTGGGACGACAAGCTGACTCTTGAGTTCAACGGAACGGCTCCCGAAGTGAAGAGCATACACATAGAGCGTGACGACAAGTGCCCAACGATATATCTGTGCGGCAACTCTACCGTGACCGACCAGAACAACGAGCCTTGGGCCAGCTGGGGACAGATGATACCCCGGTGGTTTGACGGCAACGTGGCCATAGCCAACCATGCTGAAAGTGGACTTACCGCAGGCTCGTTCTTGGCGCAGAACCGCTTGGACAAGATTATGTCTACGCTGAAAGAGGGCGACTACGTGTTCTGCGAGTTCGGCCACAACGACCAAAAAGAGAAGGGTGTTGGCAAGGGTGCATGGTATCACTTCTCGGTAAACCTTAAGAAGTTTGTTGATGAGGTGCGCTCAAAAGGGGCTACGATAATATTCTGCACGCCCACACAACGCCGCCGCTTTGACGACAGCAAGACAAAGATAGTGGAGACTCACGGTGACTTCCCTGCTGCCATGATGGCCGTGGCCGAGAGAGAAAACGTACCCGTGATAGACTTGCACCAAATGACGCGCGAATTCTTCCAAGCCCTTGGTTATGAAGACAGTAAGCGTGCACTGGTACACTATGCCGCAAATACATTCCCCGGGCAGACAAGAGTGCTGGCCGACAATACCCACTTCAACCCCTATGGCGCATACGAGGTGGCAAAGATGGTGGTGATGGGCATGAAGAAGCTGAACCTGCCCGTGGTGAAAGACCTGCGCCCAGACTTCAAAGACTTCAATCCGAACCAGCCAGACGATTGGCGCACATTCAAATGGGCACCGGCTAAGAACGCCAACTTGGTTAAGCCCGACGGCAATTGATTGTCGGCGATTGCTGTGAACATATATATCAAGGTATAACGATGAACAGAAAACATATAGCATTGGCCATGCTCATGGCCATGATGGCTGCCGGAGAGGCGGCTGCGCAGAGTTGGCCGACGGCTGCTCCGGAGGCAAAGGCGGGCACCCGATGGTGGTGGCT
>CAVHML010000169.1:0-2186 GCA_963636905.1 bacterium | reverse complement strand
TTGACGTGAGTGTAAAGGATGCGAAGGAAAAACCTTTCGCCACACTTAGCCGCGTGATGGCCTATGCCGACGACGGCACAGTGACCGACCTTACGGCAATGACCGATGCAACGGGAAAAGTCACGTGGAAGAAAGCCCCTAAGAAACAAGGCTTCCGACTGATGACCATCTATTGCTCGCGCACACGTCAGAAGGTGAAAAGGGCAGCTCCTGGAGGCGAGGGCTATGTGCTCGACCACTTCGACCGCAATGCCGTGGGGCGTTATCTCGCCCATTTCGACGAGGCATTCAAGAGCAGCGGCGTGGCCTATCCCCACACATTCTTCAACGACTCTTATGAGGTGTATGGCGCCAACTGGACTCCCACATTGCTTGACGAGTTTGCCAAGCGTCGTGGCTACAAGCTCGAAGAGCATCTGCCCGAGCTGCTCGGCGACGTTGACGACGGCAACAAGGTGTTGAGCGACTACCGCGAAACGCTGGGCGAGATGCTGCTGGAGAACTTCACCGAGCAGTGGACAGCGTGGGCGCACAGTCACGGCGTGAAGACGCGCAATCAGGCTCACGGTTCACCAGCCAACCTTATAGACGTATATTCGGCTGTTGACATACCCGAGATAGAGGGCTTCGGCCTCTCCGAATTCGGCATAAAGGGCTTGCGCCGCGACTCTGGTTACACCCGCAAGAACGATTCCGACGTGTCCATGCTCAAGTATGCCTCGTCGGCAGCCCACATCAACGGCCACACTCTGGCCAGCAGCGAGACGTTCACATGGCTCACGGAGCACTTCCGCACCTCGTTCTCGCAATGCAAGCCCGACCTCGACCTGATGTTCTCGTGTGGCGTGAACAATGTTTACTTCCACGGCACGGCCTATTCGCCAAAGAACGACCAGTGGCCGGGATGGAAGTTCTACGCCTCAATAGACATGAGTCCAACAAACAGCATCTGGCGTGACGCACCTTATTTCACCAAATACATTGAGCGTTGCCAGAGCTTCTTGCAGATGGGGCAGCCCGACAACGACTTCCTCGTGTTCCTGCCCGTGAGGGATATGTGGCGCCAACGCTATGGCAAGGGCGAAAAGTCGCTGCTCATGCAGTTTGACATACACTCCATGAAGAAGAAAGCTCCTGAGTTTATCAAGGAGGTTATGGCCATTGACCAAGCCGGTTTCGACTGCGACTATATCAGCGAAAAATATCTGCTCGGCACCACATTCGTTAACGGCAAGTTGCAGACGGCTGGCGGCACGCGCTATAGTGCTCTCGTCATACCGGGCAGCGGACTGATGACCGATGCCGCAAAGGCGCACGTTGAGGCTCTGAAAGCCCAGGGCGCAAAAGTTATCTACGGTGCAAACACCGATGAACTCAACAAAGCAGCGAAGCCGGAAGCCATGCGTATGGGTCACGGTTTGCGAGTATTGCGCCGCAAGAACGATACCGGCCACCACTATTTTATAGCCAATCTGTCGCCCAACGATATTGACATGCGCTTGCCCCTTGCCGTTGAGGCTAAGGACGCACGATGGTTCAACCCTCTGAATGGCGAAATCTATAAGGCCGACCTCAATGCCGAGGGCTTGAATGTGGCGTTGAAGAGCGGTGAGTCGATGATACTTCAGACCTACAACAGCGAGCTGGCCGACAATGGCGTTGCACGCAAACAGCCTACGGGAGTGGAGAAAACGCTTGACGGAAAGTGGGCTCTCAGCTTCGTGGAGAGCGCTCCGAAGGTGAGCGCAACGTTCAGTCTCGACTCTTTGCAGACGTGGGAGACGCTTGCCGACGACTCTGTCAAGGTGACGATGGGGACGGGCGCATACACCACAACGGTAAACCTTACCAAGGCCGAGGCGGCAGCTGAATGGCGCATAGACCTTGGCGACGTGAGGGAGAGTGCCCGAGTGTATGTCAACGGACAAATGATTGGCTGCGCTTGGTCGGTGCCTTACGTGCTCGATTGCGGCAAGGCGTTCAAACCAGGCAAGAACATCGTTCGCATAGAAGTGACCAACCTGCCGGCCAACCGCATTGCCTCGCTCGACAGACAGGGCGTGAAGTGGCGCAAGTTCAAGGAGATAAACTTCGCCAACATCAGCTACAAGAAGTCTGACTTCTCCGACTGGTCGCCAGTTAAGAGCGGACTCAACTCAAGCGTGAAGCTGATACAAGTGAAATAA
>CAVHML010000168.1:0-5157 GCA_963636905.1 bacterium | reverse complement strand
CAGGGAGTGGACATCCCACGCATATTCTGCGGACTCAACGACGTGCGCAACATCATACCCAGCATCCACTGGGCGGCCGAGGCAGGCATGACACCGCAGGCTACGCTCTGCATAACGACATCGCCCGTGCATACGGTGGAATACTACAGCGCGATAGCCGACCAGCTTATCGAGGCCGGAGCACCCGAAATCTGCCTGAAAGACATGGCCGGAATAGGCCAGCCGGCCATGCTCGGCGCACTGACTAAGGCCATCAAGACCAAGCACCCCGACATTATCATTCAGTATCACGGCCACTCGGGCCCCGGATTGTCAATGGCTTCGATACTCGAAGTGTGCAACAACGGCGCCGATATTATCGACACAGCCATAGAACCCCTAAGCTGGGGCAAGGTACACCCCGACATCATCTCCGTTCTGAGCATGCTTAAGCACGAGGGATTTGACGTTCCCGATATAAATATGAACGCATATATGCGCGCAAGATCGCTCACTCAGGAGTTCATAGACGAGTGGTTGGGCTACTTCATCAACCCAGGCAACAAGCACATGTCGTCGCTTTTGCTCGGCTGCGGGCTGCCCGGAGGCATGATGGGAAGCATGATGGCCGACATGGGAGGTATGCGCAACGTGATAAACGGTATCAGAAAGAAGAACGGAGAGGCCGAGTTGAGCATGGACGATATGCTCGTGATGCTCTTTGACGAGGTGGCCTACGTGTGGCCAAGGGTGGGCTATCCACCACTGGTAACGCCGTTCTCGCAGTATGTGAAGAACATTGCGCTGATGAATCTGCTCACCATGACGCAGGGCAAGGGACGCTTCGTGATGATGGACGACTCGATGTGGGGCATGATACTCGGCAAGAGCGGCAAGCTGCCCGGCACACTTGACCCCGAAATAGTGGCGCTTGCCGAGAAGCAGGGACGGCAGTTCACCACCGAAGACCCGCACACAATACTGCCCAACGCACTCGACGGCTTCAAGGAAGAGATGGAGAAAAACGGCTGGGAGCGCGGACTTGACGACGAAGAACTGTTTGAACTCGCCATGCATCCCGAGCAGTACCGCAACTTCAAGAGCGGACAGGCGAAGAAGAACTTCCTCGCCGACCTACAGAAAGCCAAGGACTCGCGCCTCGGAGAAAGCCTGTCTCCCGAACAGCTCTCGGCACTCAAGCATGCGCGTGCCGACGCTATAGTGGCACCATTGGCAGGACATCTGTACTTTGAGTTTGCCGGTGACGGCGAGTGCAGCAAGTGTCTGGAACCGTTTGTCGGCCAGAAATACAAGGAAGGCGACACCTTCTGCTACATCCAAGCCAAGTGGGGCGAGATAGTACCCGTGCCTTCCGACCTCGGAGGCAAGCTCGTTGAGGTGGGCGCAAGGCAGGGTTCTGTGGTGCGTCGCGGCGACATACTCGGCTGGATTGAACGTGAACAGTAAGTTTTCTTATTGATTATAAACAGAAGAACGAAGATGTAAGCGCGGCAGACCACGTAGTGGTTTGTCGCGCCACATCGTTTTTATTTGCGAAAGTGGAACGTTACATAGAAGTAATCGACAAGTTTTATCCCGACGACAACGAACTTCGCCGTCTGCTGCTGCGCCATAGCCGCGACGTAGCCGACTATGCGCTGGCCGTGTGTGACCGCCATAAGGAGCTTGACCTCGACCGGGAGTTTGTGGAAACGGGTGCCATGCTGCACGACATAGGCATCTTCAAGACCGACGCACCGGGCATATACTGCCACGGAACCGACCCCTACATACTCCACGGTTACGACGGTGCGCAGCTTATGAGGGCTGAAGGGCTGCCCGAAGTGGCGCGTGTGTGCGAACGGCACACGGGTGCCGGCATCACTCTGCGGCAGATTGAGGAGCAACAGTTGCCCCTGCCACGCCACGACTTCCTGCCCGAAACGATGGAGGAGAAGCTCATCTGCTATGCCGACAAGTTCTTTTCAAAATCGCATCCTGACCGTGTGCGCACCGTAGAGCAGGCTGCAGCAAGCCTCGCACGCCACGGTGACGACGGCGTAGCACGTTTCATGGAGTGGGCACGGCTGTTTGCCTGACGCAACTGCGGCATTAGGGCATGACAACCCGGCGGTTTGCGATATATAACCCGCTCGTTTACGGTGCGTAACCCGGCGGTTTGCGTGACGGAAACACTGTGTTTACGCCCGAAAACAGGGGCTTTTACGGCGTGTTAAATTATCGAAAGCCGCACGCCATTCGTCATATTATAAGTAATTTTGCAGCCGTGAGAAAAAAAGCAATGACCTTTTTGCTGTCCTCCGCCTTCCTCTTTGCGTTGGCGGAAGTGCCGTATGTGCTTCACAATGTGGCTGACGGCAAAGGCAAACTGGCTGTGGCTGACTCTGTTGCAGCCGCTCACGACTCCCTTGCACACGTTTCGGACACTGCAGCCTCAACGGTGACGGCGGCAGGTGATACTCTGGCTGCTGCAACCGTGGCGGACAGCACCGGCGCGGCGGTTCCCGACACCCTGAAAATGGACTCGCTGCAACTCGCCATCTACCGGCACAACAAGGCCATAGACGACTCTCTCGCCCTCGACAGCGCCAACCGCAAGCGCAAGAACGGCATAGACGCGCCCGTTTACTACACCGCCAACGACTCGCTGACCTACGATGCGGCCACAGGAATGACCCACCTTTACGGCAATTCCAACGTGAAATACGAGAACATGGACCTCACCAGCGACCGCATATACATGAACCTTGACAGCAGCATAGTGCACGCTACGGGGGCGAAAGACACCGCTGGGGTAATCAAGGGTACGCCGGTTTTCAAGATGGGAAGCGACACATACGAGAGCGATACCATGGCCTTTAACTTCAAAACCAAGAAAGGCCTTATCAGTGAAGTATATACCCAGCAGCAGGACGGATACCTTACGAGCGAGCTGTCCAAGCGTAATTCCAACGGTGAACTGTTCCTTCAGCACGGCCGCTACACTACCTGCGACAGTCCGCACCCCGACTTTTACATAGCATTGTCGCGTGCCAAGGTGCGTCCGGGCAAGGATGTAGTGTTCGGACCGGCCTATCTCGTGGTGGCCGACGTGCCGTTGCCGTTAGCCATACCCTACGGTTTCTTCCCGTTTACCAAGAGTTATTCGAGCGGATTTATCATGCCTACGTATGGCGACGAGACCGAACGCGGCTTCTATCTGCGCGACGGAGGCTACTATTTCGCCATAAACGACAAGATGGACCTTAAACTTATAGGTGAAATCTATACCAAAGGTTCGTGGGGACTGTCGGCTGCGTCGAACTATCGCAAGCGTTACCGCTTCTCGGGCAGCTTCTATGCGAGCTTCCAGAACACCATCAACGGCGAGAAAAACATGCCCGACTACTCGAAACAGACCAGTTTCAAGATACAGTGGAGCCATCGTCAGGATGCCAAGGCCAACCCTTTCAGGACGCTTTCGGCCAGTGTGAACTTCGCAACGAGCAGCTATGAGCGCAACAACCTGACGAGTATGTACAATCCGCAGAGCTATTCGCAGACCACAAGAACCTCGTCGGTGAGCATGACCAACACCTTTTCGAGCATCGGCATGACCCTCAGCACCACGATGAACGTCAGCCAGAACATGCGGGACTCCACCATTGACCTCACTTTCCCCGACCTTAACATCTCCGTGAGCCGCTTCTATCCGTTCAAACGCAAGAAGATGGCGGGAGAACAGCGGTGGTATGAGAAGATCTACATGTCCTATACGGGTCAGCTAAGCAACCGCATATCGACCAAGGAAGACCAGTTGATGCACTCCAGCCTGTCGCGTGACTGGCGCAACGGAATGCAGCACACCATCCCGGTGGGCGGAAACATCACCGTGTTCAAGTACATTAACCTCAATCCCTCGTTCACTTTCACCGACCGAATGTACACCAACAAGGTGGTAAAGTCGTGGGACGAGAAGGCCCAAAGGGAGGTTTCCGACACTATAGACGGCTTCTACAACCTCTACAACTGGCGGCTCAGCCTGTCCGCAAACACCAAACTCTACGGCTTTTACGTGCCTTGGCGCAAATTGTTCGGCGACAAGATAACCGCAATACGCCACGTTTTCACCCCACAAGTGTCGTTCAACTACGCCCCGGACTTCGGTTCGAGCCGCTATGGCTACTACCAGTCATACCAGAAGACCGACTCTGAGGGCAACGTCTCGCTGGTTGAGTACTCTCCATACAGCAACGGCATCTTCGGAGTGCCGGGTAAGGGCAAGACAGGAAGCATCTCCGTTGACGTATCCAACAACCTTGAGATGAAAATACGGTCGGATGACGACTCAACAGGCTTCAAGAAAATAAGCCTAATTGACGAACTTGGTGCATCCATGTCGTACAATATGGCCTCCGACATACGCCCTTGGAGCGACCTCAGCACGCGGTTGAGGCTGAAGCTGACCAAGAGTTACACGTTCAATCTCAACGCCACGTTCGCCACATACGCCTATGAGCTTGACGAAAACGGCAAGCCTTACGTCAGCAACCGCGTGACACGCTACAGTCAGGGCAAGTTCGGTCGCTTCCAAGGCATGAGCCAGAACCTCTCCTACACGCTTGACAACAAGAAAGTGGCTAACTTCTTCAAGTGGCTGCGCGGCGAGAAGGTGAAGAAGAGCACATCTTCCGGCACAAAGGACGGCAGTGACGACGAGTATGAGCGCGAGACAAATGAGGACAAGACCCTGCAGGAGGCACAGAAGGGGGCTAAAAAGGAAAATGCGGGCAAGGCCGAGACCGACGATGACGGCTACATGACGTTCAGCATGCCGTGGTCTCTGAGCTTCGGATACGGCATTTCCATGCGCGAAGACCAGTCAAAAAACTTCGATTACGACCGCATGATGTACCCTTACTCGTTCACCCAGACACTGAATTTCAGCGGTAACGTGCGCATAAGCGACGGCTGGAACATCAGTTTCTCGTCGGGTTACGACTTTGACAACCACAAAATCTCCATGACAACGGCCTCCCTGAGCCGCGATTTGCACTGTTTCAACATGTCGTGTTCGGTGGTTCTCGCCCCTTACACGAGCTATAACTTCTCGTTCAGGTGCAATGCGGCCACGCTGACCGATGCCCTGAAGTATGACAAGCGCAGCAGTTACAGCAA
>CAVHML010000167.1:0-5294 GCA_963636905.1 bacterium | reverse complement strand
ACACAAACGGGCGGCCTGCACATCACAAACGGGCGGATCAGAAAATTTTTATTACCTTTGCAAAAGTCTGGCTGCACACTGTAGCCTGCAAAACGCAAAGGAGAAAAGATGGAAAAGGACAAGAAGCCCCTGTTTTCAATACTGATACCGACGTGGAACAACCTCGGTTTCCTGAAGCTATGCGTGGAGAGCATTGAGAAGAACTCGGCGTTTGCCCACCAGATAATAGTGTATGTGAACGACGGAAGCGACGGTACGCTCGACTATGTTAAGGAGAAAGGGATTGACTACGTACACAGTCCGAGCAACGTGGGCATCTGTTTTGCGCTGAATGCCCTGCGCCCGCTGGTGAAAACAGACTACATACTGTACATGAACGACGACATGTATGTGTGTCCGCAGTGGGACAAGTACCTGTGGGACGAGATTGTAAAGATGGAAGGCGGGAAGATGTGGTTTCTGTCGGCCACGCTGATACAGCCAAGGCCTTTCTTCTCCAAGAGTGTCATAGCCCCGGCCAACTACGGAGAGAGCGTCGAGGAGTTTGACGAGGAGCGGTTGCTGGCCGAATACGACAAGCTGCCGCACCACGACTGGCTCGGAGCGACATGGCCACCCAACGTGGTTCACCGCGACACGTGGGACCTTGTGGGCGGCTACAGCGTGGAACTGTCGCCTGGAATGTACAGCGACCCCGACTTTTCGGCCAAGTTGTGGCTTGCCGGAGTGCGGTTGTTCAAAGGCGTGTCGAAGAGTAGGGTCTATCACTTTGAAGCCCGCTCCACAGGACGCATCGTGAAAAACAACGGGAGTGCACAGTTTCTGCTGAAATACGGCATAACTTCGGCCACGTTCATGAAGTACGTGCTGCACAGGGACGAGCCTTTCCCGACTGGGGGGGGGCAGATTTCCACAGATAAACGACAAGGCGATAAAGGCCAACCTTATGCGCAGCAAGCTGAAGAGACTGTTTTATCTGTGCAAAGACTTCATGCCGAAGAAAATTTGGGAGGAGTAAGCCTTTGGACAAAGCAAGCCAAACCATGCGGAAGCCATACTCGTGGTAACGGAAAAGGACGGGTTGGTTGCGAAAAGGGCGCACATTATTCTTTTTTATTGCCTTTGCAGGAAAACAAGGGTACACATTAATGAGCGCCACAATGACAATACAAGGGAACAAACGGCCGAGCCGAACCTCAGACAGGCCGAAAATCACCATAATAACGGTGTGCTTCAATGCCGGGGACGCACTGGTTATGACTATGGACAACGTGCTGGCACAGCAGTACGAGCCGCTGGAGTACATCGTAATAGACGGAGGCTCGACCGACAGCAGCACGGATGAGATAAGGAAGCGCGGAGACAGGATTTACAAATGGGTGTCAGAGCCAGACAAAGGCATATATGATGCGATGAACAAGGGCGCGGCCATGGCCACAGGCGACTGGGTGATGTTCATCAACGCCGGTGATGCGCTGGCCGACGACCATGTTTTGGAGCGTGTCATGGGCATTGCCGACCATAAAGCCGATGTGATATACGGCGATGTGCTCAAGGACGGGCAGCTACTCCGTGCCCACCCGTTTACAAACGCCCATCGTATGTGTTTCTGCCACCAGAGCAGCCTCACGAACAGGGCTGTTTTGGGAACCGAACCGTTTGACACACGCTATAAAATGTCTGCAGATTTCAAATTCTTCAAGCTGTTGGGGCTGCAAGGAGGCAGGTTCTGCCACGTGGAACTGCCGCTGTCACGTTTCGACTCCGGCGGAGTTTCCAATACAAACCGCGACAAGGCCTTGATGGAGAACGCCGACATTGTGCGGCAAACCGACAGCCTTACAGAGCGCATCAGGTTGCTTCCAAGGCTTTACTTCACGTGGTTCTTCAGCCATATCAAGAGGATTGGAACTCATAAAAAGGGCTGAAAGCATATCGCTCCATACTGTTTCCCCTTTGAAAGCAAAGGTTTTCCAGTATGGAGCGATATGTTTAATTGCAGAAAAGGCTTTATTCCTTCTTTCCAAACAGACGGAGCAGATAGAGGAACAGGTTGATGAAGTCGAGATAGAGCGAGAGTGCGCCGAGCAGAGCCACCTTCTGCGCCGTCTCGCCTGTGCCCTCTGAAGCTATAAGCATTTGCTTTATCTTCTGCGTGTCGTAGGCTGTGAGGCCGACAAACACCGCCACGCCGATGTAACTCAGCATGAGTTCCAAGCCGGCACTGTGCATGAAGAACACATTGACCAGCGTGGCAATGATAAGACCGATGAGTCCCATGATGAGAATACGCCCCAGACCCGACAAGTCTTTCTTGGTTGTATAGCCCAGCACGGCCATTGCGGCAAACGTTCCGGCCGTGATGAAGAACACGTTGGCTATAGATGTCATGGTATAGGCGATGAATATCACCGAGAGAGTGGCTCCGTTGATGGCCGAATAGACGGCAAACAGCAGCGTGGCCATGGGCATCGACAGGCGGTTGATGGCCGCCGTAACCCCGATAACGAGTGCCAGTTCGGCTATTATCAGGCCGAAGAACAGAGCCTTGTTCATCACTATAGCCATAAGCAATGCAGGACTTGTCGCCACGCCATAGGCCACCAGACCAGTTATCACGAGGGCTAACGTCATCCAAACATACACTTTGCGCATCAGCGCAGGGAACGTTTCGGCAACAGGCAGCACCGCATTGTTGCGCATAGAGCCGCTGTCAAATCTCAAATCATTGTAGTCCATTGTTGTAATTCTCCTTCTTTTTGTCTTTTTCGTTAATGTATGGAGCAGCCAGACCGCCGGTATGACCGCTTCCGATTGCAAAGATAAGAAAAAGAAATGAAGAAGTGAAGAACGAAGAGTGAAGAGTGAAGAATCTGTTTGCCCATGGGTGGCACCTGAATTCTTCACTCTTCACTCTTCGTTCTTCACTTAAACGTTGTCAGTCGCCGTAGAATTTCCGGGCGGCGCGGAGTTGGTGGCGCATAATGCTAAGGAACTCCTGGCTCTCTTGCAGTATGTTGAGATATACGAGCGATATTTTGAGGTTCTGTGTATCGTGGTCGTTCTGCATACGATCGTAGTGACGCTTGCGAACCACGCTCAGCTCGTCTTTCAACTGGTCGGCTTCCATGAGCACGGTGTCGTATGCAGTGAACTGCCTCGTGGAGAGCATGGTCTCCGACCGCTCCATCAGTTCGCAAATCCTGCGGCGCAGCGGCGTCAGCTCGTCGATATACGCCTGCGGAAGCGGGTTGAAGTTGTTGGCAACGTGCTCTTTGGCCGGTTCCAGCATACGCTTCAGGCAGTAAATGAACTGCTGGTCGCTGTTCACACCGAGGTGGTACCAGGTGTTGCGCTCCACGGCCATCTCCATCGGAACGCGCCTTAAGGCGAGCAATTCCTTGCGGCGGAACTTCTTGAGTTGGTCCTGTTCGTTGCGCAGACTGCGCTGTGTCTTTGACAGAGTGTGCAGGTTTTCCTCGGCAAGGCCGTCGAATATGCGGCAGAGCTGTTCGCGAGCATAACGGCAGACGAAGCTCTGCGTGCGCGAAACATGCTTGGTGAGCAAATCCCACACTATCTCCGGGTCGCGTGTACGCATCATCAGATAGAACACATCATCCTTCTTCTCTTCCTTGGCCTTGCGGTTGTACTGTATGTTGCTTCTTATGAGCAGGAAAACCACCAGAGCCATGAACAGCAGCATCACCACAAAGCCGCCGAAATACATCAGCAGACACACTACGGCTGCCGCCATGAAAGCCACTCCGGCGGTGATAAACCATCCGCCAATGACCGAGAACACTCCCGTAACCCTGAACACTGCGCTCTCACGGCTCCATGCCCTGTCGGCAAGACTTGAACCCATGGCCACCATAAAGGTGACATAGGTGGTGGAAAGGGGCAGTTTGTAGTTCGTACCGAAGATGATGAGCACCGAAGCCAGCACGAGATTGACCGCTGCGCGCACCACATCGAAAGCAGCACCGTCGGCCATGATGGCCTCACTCTTGTTGAAACGAGAGTCAATCCAGCCGCTCACGCTCTTTGGAACGTAGCGCATCACGAAGCTGTTGGCGTCTTGCGTGGCACGAACCACCGACCGGGCGGCTCTCGACGAACCGAACATCTCCTCTCCCTCGTCCTGCCGCGACAGGTCAACGCTGGTCTTCACAACGTTCTGTGCCTTCTTTGACGTGGCCATGGCCACAACCATCACCACTCCGGCCAGCAACAGATAGAGCAAAGGCGACTGTGCCGACGACATGAGCGAGGTCATCAGGAAGTGCGAAGCGTCGCCCGAACCGTTGGCTATATAGTCCTGGTAGGAGTCAAGTCCGGCCAACGGCACACCGATAAAGTTCACAAGGTCGTTGCCGGCAAAGGCCATAGCCAGCGCAAACGTGCCCAACATGACTATAAAGCGGAACACGTTGACGCCAAGTGCATGCACCAGCTGCATAACCACCGTAGATGCCACAAACGTACCGAGCATCAGCATACTGGTATTGGCACTTATCCAACTGCGCACCTCCTCGCTTATGAACGGAGAGTCGCCCAGTCCCTTTATGAAAATGAAGTAGGAAAGGAACGTAAACGACACTCCTCCGAACAGTCCCACGGTGTAGCGCAGACGCTTCTTGTAGTTAAACGTGAAGATAATGCGCGACACCCACTGCACCACCAGTCCGGCCATGAAGGCTATGGCCACGCTTACGAATATGGCAATGATTACGCTCAGAGCCTTGTCACTGTTGAGCAGGTCAGAGAAACCGAGCGATGGATCGCCAGCCATCTTGAACATAGCCACCATAACCGTTGCGCCCAACAGTTCGAACACGAGCGACACAGTGGTAGAAGTGGGCATGCCCAGCGTGTTGAACACGTCGAGCACAATCACGTCAGTCACCATTACGGCCAGAAATATCACCATTACCTCGTGAAACGAGAAGTTGGCCGGATGCATAATGCCATGTCTGGCCACGTCCATCATGCCCGCGCTCATCACCGCACCTATCAGTACGCCGAGCGAAGCCACTATCAGCACCGTGCGGAACTTGGCCACCTTGGCACCGATGGCCGAGTTTAGGAAGTTGACGGCATCGTTGCTCACGCCGACAAACAGGTCGAACACTGCCAAAATGAGCAGGAAGACCACAATAACGAGATAGATTGTCTCCATTCTTTTTCTGTTTCTGTTCTTACTTATTCGGCGGCAAAGTTACTTGCGGCGTGTTACAAAGGGCTTAAACACATATTTCAATGCTGTTACAATTGAAAGTGAAGAGTGAAGA
>CAVHML010000166.1:0-5321 GCA_963636905.1 bacterium | reverse complement strand
GGCCAAACGCTGACCAAACGAGGTCTTTTCACGTCTCCAACCCAACAGTTTTTAGAGCCAGATGCAGCCGTATTCTGGCTCAAACACAACCCTTTTATCACCCCAACGCAACGTCTTGACGCAGAAAGCGTTGCATTTGGCTGCAAAAACCCGGCTGTTTACGATGCGTAAACAGCCGGGTTTTTGGTCGTAAACGGTAGGGTTACGGGGCGCAAACGGCCTGTTTGTGAGCACAGACTTGCCGCCCTCTTCCTGCGAACCCCGTCCTCCGCCTTCGCAAAGGCATAAAAAATACCGCACCGGTCGCAGGGACAGGTGCGGTATTCGTTGTGTTAGCGGTCGGTTACTTGACCACTGCCTTCTTGTCGTTCACTATGTAAACGCCCTTCTTCAGGCCGTTGAGCGACTTGACTCCGGCAGCTACGCGCTTTCCGTCAACGGTATAGACTGTGTAGGTCTTGCCGTTGGCAGCGTCAACGCCGCCAATTGCCGATATTACGACGGGCGTTGCCGACACGGGAGCCGACTCTCCGTCGTCATAGACAGCCGTCACGGAGTAGGTGTATGTGCCGTCGGCGGGGCTGGTAGCGTCGGTATAGCTTGTGGTTTCGCCCGAAACGGTAGCCACAAGTTCGCCGTTGCGGTAAACGTTGTAGCCGATTGGCTTGCCTACACCGGCGGTATAGGTCACGTCATCGATGACGAGAACGAAGCCGCCCTCCTTGGTTATGTGGCGTATGGCGAAGTTTGTTGCGCCTGAAGGCACGTCAAACGTCACTTCTGTCCACTCTTCCTTGTCGAGAACCACGGTATCCACGGCCACAAACTTCGACACATCCGAAGCTCCGCCGGCTGAATAGAGCAGCGAAACAGTCTCCGGGAAGGCGCTTTGTGCATCGCCCTGACACAGGGAGTAGAACTTTATGGTCTGCGCATCGCCCGACAGCGTGGGGCTGATCAGCCAGTTGTCGGCGTCAACGAACTCCCCGTTGACAGAACTGTACACCGCAGCGGCGTATTTATTGCCCGTGTGGGGCGCAAAGGTCGGGTTCTTCTCTACAAAACCCTCGAATATTGCCTCAGGCTCCCATATTCCGAAGGCGAAAGCCTCGCCCTGATGGCCGTACTTGTAGCCGGTGAACACATTGCCGGTAAGTCCCTTGTCGCCATCATGGCAAGTCCAGTCGCCGAACTTGTCGATACTCCATGTGGTATAGTCCTCGAAACTTTCGGTAACTTCCTTCTTTTCCAGTGCCGAAGCCACCCATTCCACATTGACAGTGCTGCCTTTGACAGTGGCAGAGGCCGAAACGGGAGCGGTCTTTGCCGACTCCAGCAATGTCATGGATGCCTTTGCCGTGTTGTTGTCGGTGTCATTGTCACCGGCAAACTCAACGGTTGCGGCCAGTTCCACGCTGTTGCCCTCCTCAAACACGCTCGGCTTGTAGTCGAAGGTGAATGTCCGGCTGTCGAAAGAAGCGAGACTTTCGGTCACTTCCTTGGTCTCCACGAGGGTGGAACCGGCATAGAGCTTCACCGTATATGCGGCGGCTGCGTTGTCGCCATAGTTGGTTACATTGACGCTAACCGTGGCCTTGTCGCCCTTCTTCGCGCTTTCGGGAACGGTAATCTCGGCAGCGAGGTCGTTGTCCAGTACGTTGCGCACGTGAACATCGTCCAGATAGATGTAGCCGTTGGTCGTTCCCTCGCCGCAGAACTGCACGATTACATACGGATCGCCCGTGTATTTGGCCAGCGAAACGCTCGTTGTAGCCCACGGAGTGGCCGCCGTGCTGTCCATAGTGTTGTAGTTGACTGTGGCAATGGTATCCACCGTGCTGTCGAAGCGGCGGACGAGCACTTTTATGCTGCCTTCTGTCTTCTTGTCAGTCATCGTTCTGAACACGAGTTTCGGGGCGGTTGCGCCGGCCAGACTAATCTTTCCCGTAGCGAGATAGGCCGCATCACCAGACCCGTCGAATACGGCGGAGCCGCCCAGATTGTCGTAAGAGATCTTGCTAACCGAACCCCAATACGACTTGCCCGGTGTGGTTGACCACCACGAAGCGTAGCTGTTCTTGCCTCCGGGGAACACTTCATGGTAAGGAAGGGCGTGGGACTTGCCGCAAACCATGGCCTTTGTCAGCATCTGCTTGCCCTCTCCCATCTCGTTCTTGGCCGAAAGGCCGAAGTAAACCAGCTTCTGGTCGCCCTCTTCCGTGTTGTATGTGATGTCATAGGCGGTAGTTGCCTTCACACTGTCGAGCAGTGACAGCTCTGCATCGCCGTACTTGTCAACCTCAACGTTATAGATTCTGTACCACAACTCATCGGGATTGACATAGCCACCGTTGGCTCCGGCGGTCACAGGTGTCCACGACAGGTTGACGGAAGTGGTCTTATCGACTGTCTTAATGCTGTCTGCGGCCACGGCATCGGGCTTGTCCGGCCCTACAAACGCTGAGGCTTCGCTTGAATAGCGGCCGCCTCCGGCTGCGTTATACACGCGCACGCTGTAGGTGTTCTTTCCGTTTACGGCTCCAGTGTCGGTGTATGACGCAGTTCCGCCGGGCTTCAGGCCTTCGGAAACCGAACCCACAACAACGCCGTTGCGCAGGATGTCAACCTTGGAGATGGCAGTAAGGTCGTCGCCGTTGATGGCTTTCGAGGGCAGAGTGAACGACACCGTGGCCTCAAGCGCACCCTTCGCACCCGCAGCTACGCCGATGGCGGTTGCAGAGTCGGGGGCTGCCACAGCCGAACCCTCGCTTACGGTGATGTTTCTGAGCATGAGATACATCAGGTAAGGGTCACTTATGCTGTGGAAGCCTATCTTTATGCTTCCGTCAGCGTCGGCTACGATGGCCTTAGAGTACGTCGTGTATGCGGCGCTGTACAGTTTCGTGGGTTCAAGCAGCACACCTTTGTATGTTGTGGGGTCGCTTCCCGCACCGTATTTCACCTCAATGCTCTCAGGATACTTCGACTGGTAGCTTGCAGCCTCAAAGGACACGATGTATTCCTTGCCCGTTTCGAGCTTCAAAGGCGGCGTGAGGAGCCAGTCGTCGGCCTTGTTGGTCTTGCTGTATGAGTATCTTGCGTAGCCTGTACCGTCGCTGTAGGTATATAAAGACCACGTGCAGCCGTCGTTGTTTGCGTCTATGACGGTCATAAAGTCAAAGGCGTCTTTGCTGCCGAACGTGTTTGCGTAGGGCGGAACGATGCCCGGGCCCATCACAACCTTGTTTGAAGCAGCCTCAACGCCCCTCTTCGTGCCGTTGACAGCAACGATTCCGTAGGTGTAGGCCTTCAGTTCCGTGGACTCGATGGTCTCGCTGAATGTCGTGTCTGCCAGACCTGTGGCCACAGTTACGGAGTCGGGATAGCGCACAACGTCGTATTTCAGGTTGCCGATGTAGCCTCCGTTCACGCCGGTCTTCGGTGCAGTCCACTTAACCGTCATCTTTCCTGTGTTGTCATCGGCATCCAGCTTGACCGAACCGCTGGCTTCGGGACTGTCATAGCCCACATACAGGGTCACTGTAGCCTTGGGACTCTCGCCGGTACTGTTGGCTGTAATCACCTTGAAGCGCACGGTTCCTTCGGCAGGAACGGTCACTGGTGCCTCTGTCTTGGCTCCTGCGGTGGTCTGCCCCTTGCCTATGGTGTCGGCACCGGCCACGACATAGTAGTCAAGCTGGCCTGTCAGGTCGTCTCCGCCAAAGGTTTTTGCCGGGGCAGTGAAGCTGACAGTACCTGTGAGCGAACCGTTTTCAAACGCTGCGGCCACGTCTGTTGCAGCTGCGGGAGCGCCTTTCTCGGTGGGAGGTTCGGGGATGGAGAGTGCATACACTATCTCTCCGGCGGGGAAGTCGTCCACTTTCGTAGCCGCACCCGTCTCCAGATTGACCGTATATAGTGCGCTCTTGCCTTCGGAATCGACCGCTGCCCAATAGAAAGTGTTGGTCTTCTGATCTATTTCACCGCTCTGTTCGTAGTAGTCACCATCCTCGTCAGCAATGGTAACCCCCGTGTTTCCGACGAGTGTCTCCTCGGCTGTCTTGGTGTCAATGGTGTAGAGGTTGCCGTCAGTGGCCACTCCGTAGAGCTTGTTGCCGCTCGTTATACCCATCGCGGCGTAGGTTTTTGTGAGCGTACCGATGGTTGTACGGGTCAAAGTGCTGTAATCCACCACTCCCAACTCGAGGTTCCAGAGGTCAGAATCGTAGAACTCACCATAGACAGTGCCGTCGGTTGCGACCGCTGTCTCCTTGCCATACATTGCGTAATCCTCGATGTCTTTCTCCGCAACCTGCTTCCATGTGCTGGTGTCAAAGGCGTAATAGGTCATGAAAACAAAGCCCCAAGACTCGACAGCATACACCATGTGGTATATTCCGTCAACGAGTGCGCCTCCGCCAGAGGCCACCATGTTGTCGTCGAGAGCCTTGGCGGTGACGGTAATGGGCGATGACGCGTTGAACGAATACACGCCATAGGCCGTCTCACCAGCCGCCCAGGTTGACTGACTGACCACGCAGCCCCACAGTTCCCGCCCTGCGGCAGCATCCAGACGCGGACTTTTTGCAGCGGCAGCGGTGGGGTTCGTGCCCTTCAGCCGCTGGTAGCCGGCCTTGATCTCGCGCTCTCCCTTGTTGAGGGAGGCTCTTTTCGTACCGAACATCTTTGCTTTTCCCAGCAGCGGATGCTTGGCCAGGAAGTCACTCTGCCGGGTTTCGGTCTGCGCCGGCTTCACTTTCACTGTCGATTCGGCAAACGTGGAGGCCGGAGTGCGCCGTGCCAGCTGCGCCGAAGCGTCAGTTGCAGACAGCGACACCAGCAGTGCCAGTGCGCCAGACAGCAGATAGTCAAATCTTGTCATGCTTTATTGAGTTAAAATTAAACGTACACGAATACCAGAGTATATCATTAATGTCTATCATCCATTGTATGTACGGTTGCCGTCTGCACCGTTATCCTTTCCGTGGAGACGGCTTTCTTGGGGTCTTCTCCAAAAGCAAATGGTCAGAAATCACGGGGCAAAGGTAAGCAAAGTGTATTTTATATGCAAATAATATACCGCTTTTTGTCGCAAACTTATTCATTTTTGTTGCACAAGTGCCATTCCGGGACATCTGGATGCGGCGGTTGGGACATAATAATATAGCGTTTGAATTATCAGAAAGAAACGGTTGTATCGTAAGAAAGAAGCGGTTGGCACTCGTAAAGCGGCGGTTTACGCATCGTAAATGCCGCATTTAGCACCCGTAAATGGCCTGTTTACGACCCTTAAACCGCCCGTTTACAATCGTCAAACGCAA
>CAVHML010000165.1:0-5346 GCA_963636905.1 bacterium | reverse complement strand
GTTCCGCTGACGCTGCACATGGGGTTACTGAGGTGCGGCCTCTTCGAGGCCAAGATTGCGTGTAGAGAGTGCCGGTTGCGCATTGAGAACACCTGCTTGCCACACCAACGGGTGCTAAATGCCGCATCTACGGGTGCTAAATGCGGCATCTACGGAGCTAAGTGCCACATCTACGAGTGCCGGTTGTAATTCAAAGCAAATGGCATGGTAGGTGCTTGCGCCAAATGAAGAACGGCTTGCGCAAAATGAAGAATTAAGAATGAGGAATGAAGAATGGGCTTGCGCCAAATGAGTGAAGAACGAAGAGTGTTCTTTGAGTGAAGAGTGAAGAACGAAGAATGAAGAATAGGCGTGCGCCAAATGAAGAATTATGCCGTCAATGACATTCGGGAAGTAAGGTAATCCGCCCGACCTTAGCCATTCCTCACACCTGCGTTTCGTGCAAGGGGCGCAGTAAAAAAGTTTAATTGTTGGCGGCATACCGTTAGCGTGTGGAAATTTATACTTACTTTTGCTGTCCGAACAGAGTCCGAACGGATGCCGGGCGGATGCTGGGTGCATGAATTTGCACGTGCAGATGTGGGCTTTTGTGTTATGGACACATACAATATCATGATGGAATACAGGCACTTTGACATAAAAATACATACAAAAACAATCTGTTTATGAAACTGAAAAAACTGATGATGTGCCTCGTGGCACTGTTTACCACAACCATTCTGCCGGCACAGATGCTTCCTCCTGTGCCAGTTGACAAGGATGTGAGGGTTGGACACCTGTCCAACGGACTGACTTACTATCTGCGCTACAACAACTGGCCGGAAAACAGGGCGGAGTTTTACATCGCCCAGCGCGTGGGTTCGCTTCAGGAGAACGACGACCAGCGCGGTCTGGCGCACTTCCTGGAGCACATGTGCTTCAACGGCACGAAGCATTTCAAGGGCAACGACCTGTTGCGCTACTGCGAGTCTATCGGCGTGAAGTTTGGCACCGACCTCAACGCCTACACAAGCATTGACCAGACGGTCTATAACATATCCAACGTGCCCACCGACCGCAGCGGAGCTATCGACTCCTGTCTGCTCATACTCTACGACTGGGCGGACGGACTGACGCTCGACCCGAAGGAGATAGACAAGGAGCGCGGCGTGATAAACGAGGAGTGGCGACTGAGCACCAGCGCCATCATGCGCATGTTTGAGCGCAACCTGCCAGCTCTCTATCCGGGCAGCAAGTATGGCGAGCGTATGCCCATAGGCAAGATGGAGATAGTCAACACGTTCAAGCCGAAAGTGTTGCAGGACTACTACGAGAAATGGTATCGCCCCGACAACCAGGCCATAATCGTGGTTGGCGACATAGACCTTGACAAGGTGGAAGGGGAGATAAAGAAGCTGTTTGGCGGAATCGTGATGCCTGAAAACCCGGCCAAGGTGGAAAAGGTGGAGGTGCCAGACAACGCCAGCCCCATCGTAGTGATAGACAAGGACAAGGAGCAGCGCATGAATGTCATAGAGCTGATGTTCAAGCACGAGGCCACTCCCGACTCGGTGAAGGACAACATGGCCTACTTGATACAGCAGTATGTGCTCAACGCCGCCATGAGTATGCTCAACGCACGCCTCGGCGAGTATGCCCAAAAGGCTGAAAGTCCGTTTGTGAGCGCCGACGGCAGCTACGGCCAGTATATCTTTGCCAAGACAAAGGATGCATTTGACCTGAGCGCAATGCCCAAGGAGGGACAGACAACGGAGGCTCTCGCCGCAGTGTACCGCGAGGCTCTGCGCGCGGCGCAGTTCGGTTTCACTCCCACTGAATACCAGCGTCAGAAGTCGGACTTCCTGAGTGCGCTCGACAAGACGTACAGCAACAAGGACAAACGCTACAACGCACAGTTCTGCGACGCCTATAAAGACCACTTCCTCGACAACGAGCCGATACCGTCGCTCGACGACTACTATGAGATGATGACGCAGCTGGCACCGGCCATACCGCTTGAGGCTGTCAATATGCTGATGAAGGAACTGGTGCCGGTGAACGATTCGAACATGGTGATAATCAGCTTCAACACCGAGAAGGAAGGCACAACATATCCCACAAAGGAAGGTTTGCTGAAAGCTATAGCTGATGTAAGAGGCGAGCAGCTGACGGCCTACGTGGACAACGTGAAGAACGAGCCGCTGATAACAAAACTGCCCGCAAAGGGAAAGATTGTCAAGGAAGAGAAGAACGACAAGCTGGGCTACACCGAACTGACGCTGTCGAACGGCGCAAAGGTGGTGCTCAAGAAGACTGACTACAAGAAGGACCAGGTTATCCTGAACGCCGAGGGGCACGGAGGCTCGTCGCTCTATGACTCTCCTGCCGACTTCGTCAACCTGAAGATGTTTGACGATGTGATTGAGGCCAGCGGCTTGGGCAACTTCTCCCACACCGAACTGGAGAAGGCTTTGGCCGGAAAGATAGCCAGTGCCACGCTCTCGCTCGCCACTCGCCGTCAGCTCATCAACGGTTCGTCAACGCCGAAGGACGTGGAGACCATGCTGCAACTCGTGTATCTGTATTTCACCAACATAAAGAAGGACCAGGAGTCGTTTGACAGCATGATGAAGACCTATGAGGTGTCGCTCAAGAACAAGCAGCTGTCGCCCGACGCAGCATTCTCTGACACTCTCACCGTGACGACCACGTGCCACAATCCGCGCTTCTCTCCGCTCACAGAAGAAAAGCTGAAGCAGGTGAGCTACGACCGCATACTCCAGATAGCCAAGGAGCGCACGGCCAACGCTGCGGCATATACATTCAACATAGTGGGCAACTTTGACGAGGATTCAATCCGTCCGCTCATTGAGCAGTACATCGCTTCGCTCCCGTCGCAAAAGAAGATTGTGAAGGGTCATAACGTGAGCACCGACCCTGTTGGCATCGTGGTGAACAGTTTCAAGCGCAAGATGGAGACTCCCAAGGCAATGTCGGTGATGGTTTGGCGCAGCGATAAAATGCCCTATACGCTCGAAAACCAAGTGAAGGCCGACATGGCGGGACAGATACTCAGCATGATATATCTCGACAAGATACGTGAGAAAGAAAGTGCGGCATATACCGTGGGCGCATACGCCAACATCTCGCGTCTGGACGAGCGCACCAACCTGTCGCTGATGGCCTACTGCCCAATGAAACCCGAAAAGGCTGACATCGCACTGAACTGCATGCGCAGCGAAGCGGAGGGCATGGCCAAGACCTGCAATGCGGATATGCTCAAGAAAGTAAAGGAGTATATGCTCAAGAACTTCGACGACCGCACCAAGACCAACGCCTACTGGGAGAGCGTGATAGAGGACTACCGCGACTACGGAGTGGACTTCTACACCGACTACAAGAAGGTAGTGGAGGAGCAAACGCCCGAAAGCGTGTCGGCCTTTGTAGCTGAACTCCTGAAGCAAGGCAATAGAATAGAAGTGGTAATGCTGCCCGAATAGGGCGGCATTACTGACCGACATAACAGGCAACGGTTGGATTGCTCCTTGAAAGAGAGGGACATGAAAAACGGGAAGACGCTTCGCAGTGTCTCCCCGTCGCAAACTTCAAACAACCAAAAAAAGAAATAGATTGTCTGTTACGCTCCGTCCGCTTTCACGGACGGAGCTTTTTTTATGCATGAATGTTGTTCGTATTGACTTTATCTGATGAACAGAAGTTCCCTGTACTTGGGCAGTGTCCACAGGTCGTCCTCAACGAGCAGCTCCAACTTGTCTATCTCGCAGCGGATAGTTTCCATCTTAGGAGCCACGGTGTCGTGGTATGCGATGGCCTTGTCGTGCTCACTCTCAATCTTGTTGGCCACCTTGCGTGCGTTGACAAGTTCTTCAACGCCGCTCTCGATGGACTGTGTGCGCTCGGCAATCTCCTCTATCAGCTTCATGTTGCGGGCAGACAGCTTGTCGGCCTTGTCCGTTGGGAATATGGAACGCATATTCTCCACGTTCTTAAGCAACATGCTCTGATAGTGAGTAGCCACAGGAATGATGTGGTTCATCGACAGGTCGCCCATCACACGTGCCTCAATCTGTATCTTCTTGGTGTAGGTCTCCCACTTCACCTCGTTGCGTGCTTCAAGCTCTTTCTTCGACATGATGCCGAGACTCTCGAACATCTTCACGCTTGAGTCGTCGAGATAACGCTCGAAGATGACCGGGCAGCTCTTCTCGCAGTCGAGTCCGCGCTTGCGTGCCTCCTCAACCCACTCGTCGCTGTAGCCGTTTCCGTCGAAGCGAACAGGCTTGCAGGTCTTGATATCCTCGCGCAGGATGTCGATGATTGCGCTTGTCTTGTCCTCACCCTTGGCGATAAGTGCGTCAACACGCTGCTTGAATCTTACCAAAGCCTCAGCTACAGCGGCGTTCAGGGCGGTCATGGCAGATGCACAGTTGGCCTCAGAACCTACGGCACGGAACTCGAAACGGTTGCCGGTGAAGGCGAAGGGAGACGTGCGGTTGCGGTCGGTATTGTCGATGAGCAGCTCGGGTATCTCGGGAATGTCGAGCTTCAAGCCCTGCTTGCCAGCTACATCGAACAGGTTGTCCTTGTCTGAATTCTCGATGTGGTCGAGCAGTTCGGTCAACTGCTTGCCGAGGAACGAAGAGATGATTGCTGGAGGTGCCTCGTTTGCGCCCAGACGGTGAGCATTGGTGGCACTCATGATGCTTGCCTTGAGCAGTCCGTTGTGCTTGTAAACACCCATAAGAGTCTCAACGATGAACGTCACGAAACGCAGGTTGTCGTTGGGAGTCTTGCCAGGGCCGTGAAGCAGAACGCCTGTGTCGGTGCTCAAGCTCCAGTTGTTGTGCTTTCCAGAACCGTTGATGCCGGCGAAAGGCTTTTCATGCAGCAGTACGCGGAAACCGTGCTTGCGAGCCACTTTCTTCATCAATGACATGAGAAGCATGTTGTGGTCAACGGCGAGGTTGGTTTCCTCGAATATAGGAGCCAACTCAAACTGGTTGGGGGCAACTTCGTTGTGTCTGGTCTTGCAAGGTATGGCAAGTTCGAGTGCCTGAACTTCCAAGTCCTTCATGAAAGCCTGCACACGGTCGGGTATAGTTCCGAAGTAGTGGTCGTCCATCTGCTGGTTCTTGGCCGAATCATGTCCCATAAGGGTGCGTCCGGTGAGCAGCAGGTCGGGACGTGCTGAGTAAAGACCCTCGTCAACGAGGAAATACTCCTGTTCCCAGCCAAGGTTGCTCTGTACCTTCTTCACATCGGGATAGAAGTAGTGGCAAACGTCAGTAGCAGCAACGTTCACAGCGTGAAGCGTGCGCAGCAACGGAGCCTTGTAGTCGAGGGCTT
>CAVHML010000164.1:0-5347 GCA_963636905.1 bacterium | reverse complement strand
CGTCAACAGGTATCTATATTGTAAAAGCCGCCGGCAAGACCTTCAAAGTAAATGCTGCCAAATAAACGGCAGACATAAAGACAATAAAACGCGAGACACCGCCAGGGATTCATGGCGGTGTCTTGCGTTTATAAAATTAAGAACGAAGAATGAAGAATGGGCTTGCGCCAAGGGTTCTTTGAGTGAAGAGTGAAGAACGAAGGTGGGTTCTATAAATTACCACCGAAACAAACAACAAACCAATATGGATTACGTTTTGCCGTCTTTTGGCCTCTTTTCGGTTCATACAGAACCAACTACATGGTCATCCAGCACCCGTGGATGCGGCATTTAGCACCCGTAGGTGTGGCAAGCAGGTGTTCTCAATGCGCAACCGGCACTCTCTGCATGCAGTCTTGGCCTCGAAGAGGCCGCATCTCAGTAACCCCATGTGCAGCGTCAGCGGAACATGGGGGTATATGTGCGGTGAGAGAAAATCGGCTTCGAAGATGCCGCACAACAGTGGAGAGGCATACTTTCCCGTGCGGAGAAGTTCCTATAGCCTTATGTGCGGCATCTTCGAAGCCGATGTCTTGCTCCATTTCCTAAGCCCCATGTTCCGCTTCGCTGCACATGGGGTTACTGAGATGCAGCCTCTTCGAGGCTATGCCATGCGCTCAAAGCCCCACACACCATATAATAGGTGCAGCCCCTCCGAGGCTATATGCCGTCTTTAAGCCAGTACTTTGAGCCAAAGTACTGGGCGGACTTGGTAAACGAAGAATGAAGAATTGGCTTGCGCCAAGGGTGAAGCCGGTTGCAGTACCTCCTGTGCGCCTCTTTCCCCGTTGCAAAGACATCATCTTAGTAATGTTCAAACAACAATTCATTGGGCGGCGACTTATAGATTCTACCCATAATCCCGAAAAGTATTGCTTTTTTTGGAATTGATTCCAAAAAAGTATTGTCTTTTTTGGAATTGCAGTGAAAAGCGTATAATTTTGCAGCTACCGAAGAAATTGTTGACAAGCATGATAAAACGTATTTTGGAGACTGCAATACAGCAGAGGTTATGGCAAGGAAAGGCCATTGTGCTTTTGGGAGCAAGGCAGGTGGGCAAAACCACAATGCTGAAAAACCTGTTGCTGGGACGTGACGATGTGTTGTGGCTGAACGGGGACGAACAGGACGTGAGAAACTTGTTTGAGAGTGTTTCTTCCACGATGCTTAATGCGGTTGTCGGAAAGAAAAAGATTGTCGTTATTGACGAGGCACAGCGAATTGCCAACATCGGATTGAACCTCAAGTTGATTACCGACAACATCGCCGGCGTGCAGGTGATTGCGACGGGAAGCTCATCGTTTGACCTGTCAAACAGAATCAGCGAACCTCTTACTGGCAGGAAACTGGAGTACTGGATGTTTCCCCTCTCTTTCGGTGAACTGGCGGATCACGTGGGGCTGCTTGAGGAGAAGCGGCTTCTTGCCCACCGGCTGGTGTATGGCAGTTATCCCGATGTTGTCAACAATGCGGGCGACGAGAGGGTGGTCTTGACCGAATTGGCGGACAGCTACCTGTATAAGGATATCCTGATGTTTGACAGAATAAAGAAGAGCGACAAGTTGGTGAAGTTGCTCCAAGCGTTGGCTTTCCAAATAGGTTCAGAGGTGTCGTATAACGAGTTGGCGCAGACTTGCGGACTTGACCCGAAGACAGTGGAGGGCTATGTCACGCTGCTGGAGAAGTCTTATATCGTGTTTCGTCTTGGCTCGTTCAGCCGTAATCTTCGCAACGAGCTGAAGTTTTCGCGCAAGATTTATTTCTGGGATTGCGGCATCCGCAATGCCGTGATTGGCAACTACCAGATGGCGGAGAGCAGGATGGACACGGGCGCATTGTTCGAGAACTACATCGTGGCCGAGCGGTTGAAGAAGCTGCGCTATGGTAAGTCTTATGCCAAGAGCTATTTTTGGCGGTCGAAGACAAAGCAGGAGATTGACTATGTTGAGGATGTGGACGGACAACTGTATGCTGTGGAGATAAAGTGGAATCCGAACCGTAAGGCTGCGCTGCCCCCGTCTTTTGCCAAGGCATACGGCGATGTGGACTTCAAGGTTGTGACCCGCGAGAACTATGAAAGTTTTTTGCTGTGAGACGCACGGAAGTGCCTTTCCACTTATTATATCTGTATCACCTCTATCCCTCCGCACTCCACAAGATGGCGGAAGCAGCCCTCGGCGGGAAACAGACCGCTGTATATTCCGGCGCAAATGAGCACTCCGCCGTGGGCGAACACTGCGGCGCGGCGGTGCTCCTTGGTGCGTAGCTCGTCGAGAAACGCCGCCACTCGGTCGTAGAGCTGCGGAAACGACTCGCCGCCGGTGGGCGCAACGTGCATGAAGTCGTCATACCACAGTTGCAACCGTGTGTCTTTGATGTCGTCAAACCGCTGCATTTCCCAGTCGCCCATGTTCATTTCCTTAAGTCGCTCGTCCACTATCGGGTCGGCGTAGCCGCAGAACGCCGCCAGCTTCCGTGCCCGTGTCAGTGGCGAGGAGTACACCTCGTCAAACTGTCCGTACTGCTCAAGGTTGCTCTTCGTAGCGTTGGCCTCTTCCAAAAATGTGTCAGCCACCGGCACGTCGGTCCATCCGTAGCACGTGCCTTGGGGTACTCCCACGTGGGTATGCCTTACTAAAACTACTTCCATAGTGCTTGTCCTTTATTCTTTTATTGCTGGTTGGTGGAGGCATAGACCACGGCGAGATACACGCTAAGCTCCACCAACAGGAACATTGCGCCGCAGCAGTCGCCCGTGTAGCCTCGCAGTCTGCGCCATATCAGCAGATAAATGAGATACATGGCAAAGCACGGGACGAACACTATCGTCTGCCAACCGTGCGGCATGACGAACCAGAGATACAGTCCCAAGGGCAGCAGTCCCTGCACTGCCAGACTGATGCTGGCCGACAGAGGCATCCTGCGATACACCGTCTTCGCCTTCGACTCGGCTTCGGTGCGCGCATATGGCATGGTCATTATCATCTGTCCGGCCAGCATCTTTGCGTAGGGGTCGGCCGCGAGCACCGTCAGAGCGGCAAGGGTGGGGGAGAGTGACGTGAGGCAGAGGAACACAAACAATTCATAAAGGATAATGCCGAGCACTCCGTATGTGCCAATGCGCGAGTCTTTCATTATGGCGAGCACCCGTTCGCAGTCGGTGCCTCCGCCTCCAAAACCGTCGAAGAAGTCGCACAGGCCGTCCTCGTGCAACGCTCCCGTGAGCAGTATGCGCACTGCCATTGCCATTACCACCGCGATTTCAAACGGAAAGACCATGCTGCCGAAGTACAGAGTGGCAGCCATGACTGCGCCCGTGAGCCACCCCGTGAGCGGCCAATGCTCCACCACAGTCTTGTAGCTCTCCTTGGGCGGTTGGTAAATCCGCCAAAAAGGCAGCCGTGTAAAGAAGATAAACGCCGCCCAAACGTTGTCGTACCATTTAGAAGTATTTAGTGATATGCGCATTTTCAAAGTCGTTCATTTCGTTAATCATCCTTACCGCACTGTCCACCAAGGGGTAGGCGCACAGCGCGCCCGTGCCTTCGCCGAGCCTCAGGCCGAGGTTGAGCAGCGGCTTTGCGCCCATCAGGTCGAGCATACGCCGGTGGCCGCTCTCGTCGCCCTGGTGTCCGAATATCATGTAGGACATGGCTTCGGGACACAGCTTTGTTGCCGCCAAGGCGCAGGCCGTCATTATGAAGCCGTCTATTAATATAATAATGTGTAGCTCCGCCGCCCGAAGCATTGCGCCGACAGCCGCCACCATCTCGAAGCCACCGAAATAGCGAATTGCATACTCCACTTCGTTCTCGCCGCCAGGCTTCTCTGTTGCGTGAAACCTCTCCACGGCCTGTGCCAATACCCTTGCCTTGTGGCTCATGCCCGTGGCATTGAGACCCGCACCGGCACCGATGCACTCGCCGAGCGGCACACCGCCGATGACGTTCATCCACACGCTCGACGGCGAAGTGTTGCCTATGCCCATCTCTCCTATGCAGATGATGTTGCAACCCAAGGTGCGGCAGTCGTCCACCATTTCCTCGCCCACGGCCAAAGCCCTGTCCATCTCCTCGCAGCTCATGGCCGCAGCGTGCAGGAAGTCCTGAGTGCCGTAGGCAATCTTGCGGTCTGTGATGCCGGGGATGCCGCCGAAGTCGTGGTCAACGCCCACATCGACAATGCGCAGCTTGAAGCCGTGCTGGCGGCAAAACATATTTACGCCGCCGCCACCGTGGGTGAAGTTCACCATCTGCTGCCACGTCACCTCGCGCGGCGACACGCTCACACCTTCACGCTCAATGCCGTGGTCACCGCCAAACAGCAGGTGGCACGGGCAGGACAGGGTGGGGCGCAGCGTCTGCTGGGCGAGGCACACCTGCAAGGCCAAGTCTTCCAGCCGTCCGAGCGAACCCTTCGGCTTGTTCAGGTTGTCTATTCTTTGACGTATGTCGCCCTCAATGCCCCTGTCGGGAGCGGAAATATTGTACTTCCTCATAAGTCTGCGCCTCCCTTCACGTTCATTGGTATGCCGCAAACCATGAGCACCACGTCGTCAGCCCGTGCGGCCACGTACTGGTTCATCCATCCCTCAAGGTCGGTGAAGCGGCGTTGCACGGCGTTGTCGCTCACACCGCCGCTGCCTATCTCGTTGGTCACGAAGATGAATGTTGCGTCCTGGGCGGTAAAGCGGTCAAACTCCGCTTTCAAATCTTCGAGAGTCTCATCAACAGAGGGCTGCTCGTTCTCGGCCTTGTTGCGGTCGAAGAAGAAGTTGGTGTACCACAGCGTGAGGCAGTCCACCAGAGCCACGCGCCCGGTGAGGTCATGCCGGCTCAAGAGCCGCTCCTCCTCAATGTTGGTCCACTGGCTGCCGCGCCGCGCCTTGTGCCTCTCCACACGCTGGCGGAACTCTTCGTCCCAGACGTGTGCTGTGGCCACATACACGGGGCTGCCGCTCAGCTTCAGCGCAAGCCTCTCGGCATATGCGCTCTTGCCCGACCGCTGCCCGCCGGTCACGAGTATTATTCTTCCCATGAGTTTTCTGTTGCTTTTGCAAAGTTACTCCAAATATGCATAAGTGCGGCAAAAACCAACGCCGCAAAGGCTGTTTTTAACGGTGGGTTCTATAAATTAGCTTTGCTGTCTGCCCTGTTTTATTTTTGGGCGTATGTTCGGGTTGAAGACAATATTGGGTTCTCCCATTGCATTCAGAGCAATTCTTCCAAAAACTATGCATGGAAAAGCAAAAAAATAGTGCATACAGAACCGACCACATGGTCAACCAGCACCCATGGATGCGTCATTT
>CAVHML010000163.1:0-5358 GCA_963636905.1 bacterium | reverse complement strand
ACCGCTGAAACGGTGGCAAAACGAGCGTGTTCCTACCTCTTTCACTGCCCACCTTTAGGGTTAGGCGATGAAAAAGAACCACTTTCACTTGTCTTTTAACACTTCTGCAAACACTTGTGGTACAGTTACTTGCGGAAAAGTTACACTTTAGAGCGCAAAAAAATCGCTAAAAAGAGAACAACGTATTGAAAAAACACCTACCTTTGCATCGTTTTAATAAACAAATGATCGTTTTACAGATTTAAAAAGCAAAGAAGATGAAAAAGTTAGTGTTTATGTTCGTAGCTGTAGCAGCTATTTCGTTCGCATCTTGTGGCAACAAAACAAACCAGGCTGCTCCCGTTGACAGCGACTCTGTAGCCGTTGTTGACACTGTTGACAGCGCATCTGTTGACACAACTGCTGCTGACAGCGCAGCTACTGATAGCGTAGTTGCTGAGTAATCAGTTACGACATTACAGTAAGGAAAAAGGGAAGCCGTCGGATATGCAATGTATCCGACGGCTTTTTTCATGCCTTTTTGCTTCAAAGTGACCCGGTTTAGGAGTGCAAAAAGGCTGTTTTCAGTCGGGCAGACGCTGCCCTGCGGTTGTTTCCGGCCTGTCTTTCGTGGGCGAGTATGCCGGTTTCGGGAGCAAGAAGGCTGTTTTTGGAAGCAAAATCGCTTATTTCAGAAAGCAGAACCGCCTATTTGAGGTAGAAGTCTTGGGTCATTTCCCTGTATTTGTCGCCGCCTATCACTATCTGTTCCGTGTCGAGACGGGCGGGAACTGTGTTGGTATAGGCGAGCAGGATGCGCTTTGGCGGAGCGGAAGGCTTGGTGCTGACAGTGCAAATGCGGCTTGAGAAGAGTCCTGAAATGGAGGCTTCGTAGTCGTAAACCGCCCTCGAACCATACGGAACTATGACGGATAGCGTGCCTCCGGGGGCGAGAAGCCGTGCGGAACAGGCCATCAGCGTGTGTGCGTCAAGGGTGTTTGCGTGGCGCGCAAGGTTGCGTTGTTCGTCTGGACATTCGAGTGATTCGGTAAAATAAGGCGGGTTGCACACAATAGCCTCAAACTTCCTGTCTGCGAAACCGGCGTTTTCCAGACTGAAACCCACGTTTTTCAGACTGAAATCCTCGTTTTTCAGACTGAAATCCTCGTTTTCCAGACTGAAATCCGACACTTTCCCGGCTACAACCGATGGATTTTTGCCGGAAAAGGCCATGGTTCCCGAACCGTCACCCGCCCCTTTGCCGTCCATAGCCACAGGATTTTCGTCAGAAAAGAAGCCCTGCAACGGGGTCTGGACAATGCCTATACGGTCGCGGAAGGGCGAGTCTGCGGCGTTTTCCGCTGCCTGTCCGGCGGCTGAAGGGTCTATTTCTATGCCGAGGATGCGGGCTTCGGCGAACCTCTGTGCCATCATCAGTGCCACCAACCCGGTGCCTGTGCCGATGTCGAGCACCGATATGCGCCGCCCCAACGGTGCGTCTGCCCATGCTCCGAGCAGCACTCCGTCGGTGCCAACCTTCATTGCGCAGCGGTCGTGCTTCACGTTAAACCGCCTGAAGCGGAAACTTTCGTTTGCCATCAGTGCCTTTTGTTTGGGCTTAATGCCGGGGAAACTTCCGTAGAGTCTTGGATTTTAGAGCATTAAGATACTCAAAACCTGGGTCAAGCCCTGCCTCTATGCGTATCAACCACACGGATTTTCATGTTCAAGCCCTGCCTGTAAACCTGTCAAAGACACGAAAATCCGGGTTCAGCCAGCAGCTTTTCGGCACGTTTCAGGTCGTCCGGCGTGTCGATACCCACGGTTTCCACCTCGGTAATCCCCACCTTTATCCTGTATCCGTTTTGCAGCCAGCGCAGCTGTTCGAGACTTTCGGCCTTCTCAAGCGCACTTTGCGGCAGTTGCGTTATGGCCTTGAGCACCTCGCGACGGTAGGCATAGATGCCGATATGCTTGAGGTAAGGAAAGCTGTCCGCCCACGTTTCCACCTCGCAGCCACGTACATACGGTATGACACTGCGGCTGAAATACATGGCATAGCCACGATTGTCCACTACTATCTTGGGCGAATTGGGATTGGAGATAGCCTTCATGTCTGTGCCGAAAGGCTTGCCGAGCGTGGCTATCTCGGTGGCTTCGTCGTCGAAACAGCGGCACAGAGCCTCTATCTGTGAGGCATGTATGAAGGGTTCGTCGCCCTGTACGTTAACGATAACGTCCCAGTTTTTGCCCAAAACCTCTACAGCTTCCTCTATGCGGTCGGTGCCGCTCTTGTGGCTGGATGAGGTCATTACGGCACGTCCGCCGAACGCTTCTACTGCGTCAAGTATCCGTTTGTCGTCGGTAGCCACATATGCTTCACCGAGCGTAGCGGCCACTTTTTCATACACTCTCTGTATCACTGTCTTGCCGCCAAGCACAGCCAAGGGTTTTCCGGGGAAGCGTGTCGAGGCGTAGCGCGCCGGGATGATGCCCGCAAATCTTAAGTTTGTCATGTCTGATAAATAAGGTATATAGTGCAAAGTTATAAAGTTACGGCGACTATTCCCAATGTTGCCGCCGATAATTTGGGCGCAAACGGCGTGAAAGGGGCGGAGACGGCGGGCGGAAGAGGGCGGTTTTGTAATGTTTTATGCCCGTTTTGAAAGATGCGGAACAGCGGTTTTCCGCTCTTCAACCGCACGGTTGCATACGCCAGACGGCAGGGTTTCACGAGCAAATTCCTCTGTTTTGTAACCCATTGGCAGCCAGTAAGTTCCGAAAACCGCCGCTTTACGGGTCGTAAATGGTGCATCTACGGGTCGCAAATGGGGCATTTACGCATCTTAAACGGTGCATTTACGAGTCGTAAATGGGGCATCTACGGTCTGCAAACCGTCGGGTCGCCCGAAACGGGGCGCAGGGTTTCGGAAACAGACCGCCCGTTTGCGGGGCTTATCCGTTAAAAAATCTAATACTTTTTTGCCGTCTTTCCTTTTTTATCTAACTTTGGCATTTGGTAAACCAAGAGACTCTACACTTTGAAACGATATATATCCATAGCCTTACTGACCCTTCTGCCCCTGCTTTCCCATGCACAAAAGATTACGCTCGGCACGTGTACCACACGCGATGGCGGCGAGTACAAGGGACAAATGGCAGGGGGCAAGGCCAACGGAAAGGGCAAAGCCACATACAAAAACGGTGACTGGTATGAAGGAAACTATGTGAAGGGCAAGCGCCAGGGCTACGGTGTTTACACCTTTTCGGACGGTGAGAAGTATGAAGGGCAGTGGTTTCAGGACCAGCAACACGGCAAAGGTACATTCTACTTCAAGAACAACAACCGCTATGAGGGTCTCTGGTTCCGCGACTATCAGCAAGGCCACGGCGTAATGTACTACTACAACGGCGACAAGTATGACGGCGAGTGGCATCAAGACATGCGCAACGGCAAGGGAACGTACACCTTTGCGGGCGGTGCGTCGTACAAGGGAGAGTGGAGCAACGACAAGAAAAATGGTAAAGGCCACTTCAACTGGGCCGATGGTTCGAGCTATGACGGCATGTGGGTGGACAACCAGCGTTCGGGAACTGGCACTTTTCGCTACGCTGACGGAGCCGTTTACACCGGCCAGTGGAAGAATGACTTACAGAACGGTAAGGGTATCTATAAGTTCAAGGGCGGCGACGTTTATGAAGGCGACTATGTGCAGGGCGAGCGCACCGGCATCGGAACGTACAAATACGCCAATGGTGACAAGTATACCGGCCAGTTCTTCGAAGGAGACAAGCAAGGCCAGGGCACAATGGTGTGGCATAACGGCAACACTTACACCGGAGAGTGGAAGGAAGACCACATGAACGGCACCGGAAAACTGACCGCAAAGAACGGCGACGTGTATGAAGGACAATTCAAGAACGGCAAGATGGACGGACAGATTATCATGCACGAGGCCAACGGGGGCAAGTTTAAGGGCACATACAAAGACGGCAAGCGCAACGGCACAGCCATTGAGGAGGACAAAGACGGCAACCGCTTCGAGGGATCTTACCTTGATGACAAGCGTGACGGACGGTATGTAACCAAAGACCGCAACGGAAACGTCACCGAAACAGGCACCTACATCAACGGAAGGAAACGCCCCGACAAAAAGCAGTGACGCAAAACAGGCAAGCAACCATACAACTTAAACCATTATGATAATAGACACACTCGACAATTTCGGCAAATACGCATCAGTAAACCCACTGTTCAAGGACGTGGAAGAGTTTCTCCGCAAGAACGATCTCAACGCTCTCGAACCGGGAAAGCACCAGATTAAGGGCGGCGACCTGTTCGTCAACATCACGACAGCCAACGGAAAGACTCCCGAAGAGGCCGTGCTCGAAACCCACAAACGGATGATTGACATCCAGATACCGCTCTCCACAGCAGAAACATACGGCTACACCCCACTATGCAACCTGCCTGATGCGGAATACAATGCAGACAAGGACATAACGAAAATACCCAATCTGGCATCCGAAAGCTACGTGACTTGCACTCCGGGAATGTTCGCCGTGTTCTTCCCACAGGACGGTCACGCACCCTGCATCGCACCAGGCAAGGAGATAAAGAAGGCCATCTTCAAGGTGCTGGCCTAAGGCTCTGCCTCAAAAACCGCCGCAGAAACGACTACTAACACAACAGGGTTGCATCCGGAACCCACCTTAAACAACATACAACCATGGCAGAAAAAAGCACGAAAACCGCACAGACAAAAGCCGCAACCAAGCGCAAGGCGCAAGGAAAGAAGCCCGGTGCCAAAGCTGTACCGCAGCACATAGGGATAGTAAGCAACGACTCTTGGCTCGAACCTTACGAAGATGCGATACGCGGACGGCACGACCACGCCGTCTGGAAGATGGGGCAGCTGACAAAAGGCGGCAAGAAGACACTCTCAGACTTCGCTTCAGGCCACCTGTACTACGGGTTGCACAAGGCTGCACGCGGCTGGGTGTTCCGCGAATGGGCGCCCAACGCCACCGAAATGTTTCTCATAGGCGACTTCAACGGCTGGCAGGAGTCACCCAAGTATCAGCTCAAGCGCATTGAAGGCACGGGCAACTGGGAGCTAAGGCTGCCCGAAAAGGCCATGAAGCACGGCGACCTCTACAAAATGAAGGTGAGATGGAACGGCGGAGAGGGCGAACGCATCCCTGCATGGTGCAGACGCGTGGTGCAGGACGACAACACAAAGATCTTTTCCGCCCAAGTCTGGAATCCGGAGAAGCCCTACGAATTTAAGAAAAAGAAATTCAAGCCCAACAAGTCGCCACTTCTCATCTACGAATGCCACATCGGCATGGGACAGGATGCCGAGAAGGTGGGCACAT
>CAVHML010000162.1:0-5401 GCA_963636905.1 bacterium | reverse complement strand
TTTACCGTCTGCAAGGCGTTAAGATCAACGACAAGCACTTCGAGATTATCGTGCGTCAGATGATGCGCAAGGTTCAGATAAACGACCCGGGCGACACCACGTTCCTTGAGCAGGAGATTGTTGACAAGCTCGATTTCGCCGAGGCAAACGACCGTATCTGGGGCAAGAAGGTTGTCACCGACGCCGGCGACAGCGAAAATCTCCAGGCCGGACAGATTGTTACAGTGCGCAAACTGCGCGACGAGAACTCGTCACTCAAGCGCCGTGACCTCCGCCTCGTGCAGGTTCGCGATGCCGTTGCCGCCACTTCCACGCAGATACTCCAGGGTATTACGCGTGCCGCTCTCCAGACCAAGAGCTTCATGTCGGCCGCCTCGTTCCAGGAGACGACCAAGGTGCTCAACGAAGCTGCCATCCGTGGCAAGCGCGACAACCTTGAGGGCATGAAGGAGAACGTCATCTGCGGTCACCTGATACCCGCCGGAACAGGCTCGCGCGAGTTCAGCAAGATTATAGTCCTGTCCAAAGAGGATCACGAACGCATGCAAGCCAACCGCAAGAACGTGACTGACTTCGCTGCGGAGGAAAAGAAAGAAGAAACAGTGGAGAAGTAACCGCTGCCAAATACCCAAACAACAAGGGCTGCAACCGTCATGGTTTGCAGCCCTTGTTGTTTGTAACTGTAGCCTCGGTCTATCTTATAATCGAATGCTTCTTTACTGCAGGTGGGTTGAAGTCGCATTGCATCAAGTCCATCATCAGATATATCATGTTCTCTGTGTCAAAGTTCTTGTTTACAGACTTCGCTACGGCAGTTGCTACATCTGGATGACGCTGTTGGTAGAGAGATGACATATATATGATGAAAGGTATGTCGCACGCAATACTCTCGCTCCTCTTGTCTCCGCGAATGCCATGTGCACAATAATCGGTGCGAGTCTGATATATGTCCAACCCATGATCTGGCGCATACACCACTATGGCCTCACGCTTGCTGACAAGGTTCATGATGGTGTTTACAATGAAGTCGTTGTACCGTGCAGCATTGTCATAGGCTGCCAAGTTCTGTCGTTGTGAAGATGGACGATCCGAATAGTCGTCTTCTTTGAATACGTCGAATGATGCAGGATAACGACTTGTGAAAGCAACGTGGCATCCCATAAGATGTACGATGAAGAAATCCTTTGATGTTGGCTTTGTCAGGAACTGTCTCATCACAGGTATCAGTTCTCCATCGTATGTCGTTCGGCTGCACCCTGCAAATTTATTGCCAATAAAGACGCTTGTATCGCAGAATTCCGAATATTGTCCTACATAGTTGTCCCACAGTCCTGTCTTGCTTTGGTTTGAAATCCAATATGTGTGATAACCTGCAAGGTGCGCCACTTCCGGTAGCGTTGTGCACTCGTACCACTTGACTGACTCCCCCGACTGCTTGCTGTATGTGCTCATCATGAGTTTTATGCTCTCTTGTGTATGCGTCCATGCAGATTTCACTTTTCTGTAAGCGTATGCCTGACCAGCATCGACCCTCTTCTGCAGTAGTGGATTAGTAGGCTTGTCGTAACCATACAAAGAAGAATGGTGGCTGGAGGTCGATTCGCCGACAATCCATACAATAACGGGCGGTTGCCCTTTCTTGTTCACAGTCAGTTTGGGATTGGTTTTAATGATGTGATGGTCGTTGGAATGAATCACCTTGTCATAGCAAGCTATTAGATTTATAGCCTGGCTTGGGGTAGCATGAATACAGATGGCGTTCTTGACATATTGGTAATATCCTACAAATGCTCCGCTAAGGAGAAAGATGGCAAAAATTATCTTGCTGTGGAATTTTGACGGTGACCATGTTTTGAATTTGTTTGTCAGGTATGCGGTGGCAGCTATGACGCAGGGATACCCGAGGAATAGGCAGACATTTTTGAGAGAAAAGAAGGTTCCTGCCATTTCACTTGCTTCTGCTGCATTGGTACCAAGTACTGCGGCTACAATATCCTCGTCCAACGCTCCGTGGGTAAGGGCTATTCCGGATATTCGAAGTATGCCCTCGAAAAAGGTAATGGATAGGAATATTCCAGATAAGAGTTTAATGGCACGACTGTTTCTGATGAATGAGAGTATGCCCACCAAGAGGTAAGCCTCAAAGAAATCCAGTATGGCAACAGCGATAAAGTGCTTTGGTGTCCATTGGCTTGCCTCGTTTGTGAGGTTGCAAAGCACTGGATACAACATTGCAACAAAGAGAATCAAGAATAACCGTTTGTGGCTATTTATGTTTTCTAAGAAGCACGAAAATTCCCCCCCCCACCAGAAGCAGGTTTGTTTTGAATAGTCATCGTTATTATGAATTTAGATTATTGTAAAGTGTCGTTTCTCATATCACGCCTTGATGTATTCTAACACATTTCTGCAAAAGTACTGATATTTTGTGTTAGCACAAAGTTTTCCCTATGCGCCGGCGACCGTAAACGACGACAAGCTCCGAGCGGCCTGACTCCATACACGATTGAATCACAGCCATTTCCTTGCGTCTTCCTATCAGTCTTTCCATATCAAGTTGGCTTTAACAACTTGCCAAAAGTACGAAAAATATTCAGTTTTGGCAAGTTATTAGATAAAATAACCTGCCAAAACCATATAAAAACACACGGTTTTGGCAGGTTATCACAGCAGAGCAGAGCTGTCAATGGCGGTTTTGGAAGCCGTAAGGCACGGATTAGCAGACCTTGCTGCCGGGCTTCACGTCGCGCAGGAGGGTGGTTACGCTGAGGTTGCCATCGAAGTTTTCAGCCGAAAGTATCATGCCTTGGCTCTCTATGCCCATCAGTTTGCGTGGCGCAAGGTTGGCTATGAAGAGCACATCCTTGCCGATGAGTTCTTCCGGAGAGTAGAACTTGGCTATGCCGCTGACTATGATGCGGTCAGTGCCTGTACCGTCGTCGAGGGTGAACTTGAGCAGTTTGTTGGCCTTCTTCACCTTTTCGCAGTTCTTGATGTGGCCTACGCGGATGTCCAACTTCTCGAAATCGGCGAAGTCAATGATGGGTTTTATAGGCTCGGCCTTATAGGATGCGGCCTCGTTGGCGCGCTTGGTGTCCTCCAACTTCTGGAGTTGGCGTTCGATGGCCTCGTCTTCAATCTTCTCAAACAGCAGTTCCGGCTCGGCCAACTGGTGTCCAGGCTTGAGCAATTCGGTAGATCCGAGCTGCGCCCAGTCGCACTCCTCGATGTTGATGAGCCGCCTCAGCTTTGCGCTGCTGAACGGAAGGAACGGTTCGAAGGCTATTGCGAGGTTGGCAACGAGCTGGAGCGAGATGTAGAGTATGGTCTCCACGCGCTTGGGGTCGGTCTTCCACACCTTCCAAGGTTCACACTCGGTGATGTAGCGGTTGCCTATGCGGGCGAGGTTCATTGCCTCCTTTTGCGCATCGCGGAACTTGAACACGTCAAGAAGCTCCTCCACCTTGCGCTTAACGTCCTTGAACTCATCGAGAGCCTGACGATCGGTGTCGTTCAACTCGCCGCACTGCGGAACCACGCCGCCCCAATACTTCTTGGTAAGCTGCAAGGCACGGTTGACGAAGTTGCCATACACGGCCACAAGTTCGTTGTTGTTGTGGTCCTGGAAGTCCCTCCACGTGAAGTTGTTGTCCTTTGTCTCGGGCGCATTGGCCGTGAGCACATAGCGCAACACGTCCTGTTTGCCGGGGAAGTCAACGAGATATTCGTGCAGCCACACCGCCCAGTTGCGCGAAGTGCTTATCTTGTCGTTCTCAAGGTTGAGGAACTCGTTGGCCGGAACGTTGTCCGGCAGGATGTAACCGCCGTGAGCCTTGAGCATAACGGGAAAGACGATGCAGTGGAACACGATGTTGTCCTTGCCTATGAAGTGTACCAGTCGCGTCTCAGGGTCTTTCCACCAAGTCTCCCATGTGTCGGGAAGCAGCTCCTTCGTATTGCTTATGTAGCCTATGGGTGCGTCAAACCACACGTAGAGCACCTTTCCGTCGGCGCCAGCCACGGGCACCGGGATGCCCCAGTCGAGGTCTCTCGTCATGGCACGCGGCTGGAGATCCATGTCAAGCCAGCTCTTGCACTGTCCGTAAACGTTGGGGCGCCACTCCTTATGACCATCAAGAATCCACTGCTTGAGCCACTCCTGATAGTCGTTCAGGGGCAGATACCAGTTCTTGGTCTTGCGTCTGACGGGCTTAGAGCCGCTTATTGTGCTCTGCGGATTGATGAGTTCCGTGGGGTCAAGCTCGCTTCCGCACTTCTCGCACTGGTCGCCGTAGGCCTTCGGATTGTGGCAATGGGGACACTCACCCGTGATGTAGCGGTCGGCAAGGAACTGGTGTGCCTCCTCGTCGTAGTACTGTTCGCTCTCCTTTTCGAGCAGTTTGCCCTCGTCATACAGCTTCTTGAAGAAGTCAGATGCCAGCTTGTTGTGGGTCTCCGATGTGGTGCGGCTGTAAATGTCGAACGAGATACCGAAGTCCTCGAAGCTCTTTTTAATCATCGAGTGGTAGCGGTCCACCACGTCCTGCGGTGTGATGCCCTCCTTCCTTGCCCTGATTGTGATTGGCACACCGTGCTCGTCGCTGCCGCCGATGAACAACACTTCCTGCTTCTTCAGCCGCAAATAGCGCACGTAGATGTCGGCCGGCACATACACTCCGGCCAGGTGGCCTATGTGGACACCGCCGTTGGCGTAGGGCAGAGCCGCCGTCACGGTGGTGCGCTTGAACTTTTTTTCTTCCATAGTAAGCCTTTGGTTTCTTTAATGTGACTGCAAAGTTAGCACAAATTCAGCGTATTGCAAAATTTAGCGGGGGCGTAGCCTCGAAGAGGCTGCACCTCAGTAACCCCATGTGCAGCGTCAGCGGAACATGGGGGATTAAGATACAGGATGGAAACCGGCTTCGAAGATGCCGTACATAAGGCTGTTGGTATGCCTCTCCGCAGCTGTGCGGCATCTTCGAAGCCGGCATTGGCACTGACATCCGCACCCCATGTTCCGCTGACGCTGCACATGGGGTTACTGAAATGCGGCCTCTTCGAGGCCAATATGGCAAGACACTGTCCGCAAATTTAGCTCTAAGTTTGCAGAAGATTGCGGCAAAGCCGCACAATATGCGGAAGAACTTAGAAAAAACAGCGGAAAAACTAAAAAACGGTCTGTTTAGAGACAATAAACCGCCGGGTTATGCCCGTTAAATAACTTTAACCCCAGCGTAAAGCCCCGTCATGTCGGGCGGAATGTATATCTTTGTATGCTGCAAAATGCGGCCAGGCGGTTCGGGGCGATTCCTTTTGCCGCCGGATTGCGCCGGGTTGGCGGACTTAAAAAACGGAGATACATATATACAGATGAAGAGATTAGTAGTGCTTGCGCTTGCCG
>CAVHML010000161.1:0-5493 GCA_963636905.1 bacterium | reverse complement strand
GGAAATCGTAGTCCTGGGCAGGTATAACGCCGCCGGCTATGACCATTATGTCCTCGCGTCCGAGTTTCTTAAGCTCGGCTATGAGTTGCGGAACCAGTGTCTTGTGACCTGCCGCAAGCGACGATACGCCCACGACATGCACGTCGTTCTCGACCGCTTCCCGTGCGGCTTCAGCCGGTGTCTGGAACAACGGGCCCATGTCAACGTCAAATCCGCAGTCGGCATAGCCCGTGGCTACGACCTTCGCACCGCGGTCATGGCCGTCCTGACCCATCTTTGCAATGAATACACGAGGCCTTCTGCCTTCCTTTTTCGCAAACTCTTCCGTGAGCTGACAAGCCAGTTCAAAGTCCTTGTCGTTCTTGCTTTCTGATGAATACACGCCTGATATTGTTCTGATTATTGCCTTGTAACGTCCCACAACCTCTTCGCACGCGTCGCTTATCTCGCCCAGTGTGCAGCGCAGCTTGGCGCACTCTATGGCGTGAGCCAGCAGGTTGCCCTTGCCGGAGCGCACGCACTCGGTCAAATCTGCCAGTGCTTTCTTGCACGCCTCGCCGTCCCGCTTGGCTCTAACCTCCTTCAGGCACTCCTCCTGCTGCTTACGCACGGCGGTATTGTCCACTTCGAGGATGTCAATGGGGTCTTCGTGGTCGAGACGGTACTTGTTTGTGCCCACTATCACCTGCACTCCGCTGTCGATACGAGCCTGTGTGCGTGCCGCAGCTTCCTCGATGCGCATCTTGGGCACCCCGGTTTCAATGGCTTTGGCCATGCCTCCCAGCTTCTCAATCTCCTGAATGTGCTCCCAAGCCTTGTGGATAAGCTCGTCGGTGAGGCTCTCCACATAGTACGAACCGGCCCACGGGTCGATGTGTTTGCACACCTTTGTCTCATTCTGTATGTAGATTTGGGTGTTTCGGGCGATACGTGCCGAGAAATCGGTAGGCAGAGCGATGGCCTCATCGAGAGCGTTGGTGTGCAGCGACTGCGTGTGTCCGAGCACTGCGGCCATGGCTTCGATGCAGGTACGCCCCACGTTGTTGTACGGGTCTTGCTCGGTCAGCGACCATCCGGAGGTCTGTGAGTGGGTGCGGAGAGCCATTGACTTGGGGTTTTTCGCCCCGAAACTCTTCACTATCTTGGCCCACAGCACGCGTGCGGCGCGCATTTTCGCTATCTCCATGAAGTGGTTTACACCGATAGCCCAGAAGAATGACAGGCGCGGAGCGAACGCATCGATGTCGATACCGGCGTTCACACCGGCACGAATGTACTCCATTCCGTCGGCCAAAGTGTAGGCTAACTCGATGTCAGCGGTAGCTCCGGCCTCCTGCATGTGGTAGCCTGAGATGGAAATGGAGTTGAATTTCGGCATGTTTTGCGACGTGTACTCGAATATGTCCGCAATGATTTTCATGGAAAATGCGGGCGGATATATATAGGTATTGCGCACCATGAACTCCTTAAGTATATCGTTCTGTATGGTTCCGGCCATCTCTTCCAGCTTCGCACCCTGCTCCAGACCGGCCACAATGTAAAAGGCGAGGATGGGAAGCACGGCACCATTCATGGTCATGGACACCGACATCTTGTTGAGAGGGATGCCGTCGAAGAGCACCTTCATGTTCTCTTCGTTGCAAATGGACACTCCTGCCTTGCCTACATCGCCCACTACGCGCTCGTTGTCGGGGTCGTAGCCACGGTGGGTGGGCAGGTCAAAGGCCACGGAGAGTCCCTTTTGTCCCGAAGCAAGGTTGCGCCGGTAGAACGCATTGGACTCTTCGGCGGTGGAGAAGCCCGCATATTGGCGGATAGTCCACGGCCTGAACGGGTACATCATGGAGTACGGGCCGCGCAGGAACGGCGGTATGCCGGCCGCAAAGTCCAGGTGTTCCATGCCCTCAAGGTCTTCCTTGGTGTAAGCCGGCTTGACTTCTATGTGCTCAGGGGTCTTCCAGTTGTAGCGAATGCCGTTTTCCTTCTGCCACAGGCTGCCGTCTGTGGGGTGTATGCCGGCGAATATATCTATGTTTCTAAAGCTCTTTCTCATTGCAGTGATACTTATATTCCTAACTTCTTGTTATATTCTTGGAGCGTTTCCAGCACGTTGCACTTCACATGTACGAAGTTCTCGATGCCGGCGGCCTTGAGGTCTTCCATGCAAGCCGGTGCTCCTGCCACAACAAACATGGCACGGTTGTCCAGATACTGGAACGCCGGGACGGCATAAGTGGCGTACTCGTCGTCGCTGGAGCACAGCACCACGATGTCGGCCTTGGCCTTCAGGGCAGCGTCAACGCCCTCTTCCACTGTGTCGAAGCCGAGGTTGTCGATGATTTTGTAGCCGGCACAGGCCAGGAAATTGCTGCTGAACTGTGCGCGAGCCTGTCGCCAAGCCAGGTTGCCTATGGTCAACATGAAAGCCGTAGGCACTTTCTTGCTGTTCTCGGTGGCCAGTCGGAGTTGTTCGAAGTCGGCTGCCAGACGTGAAGAGTGTATGGCTTTGAATGTAGTAGCCTCATGCCCGCAACTGTGATGGCCGCCTTCCAGGGGTGCCTTGCCGTCGCTTTTCTCCGTGAAGTTGGGGAATTGGTTTGTTCCGAGGATGAATTCCTTGCGCTTGGCCGCGTCCCCGTGACGCTTTACGTTGGTGTTGTTGATGTCGTCCTGCACCGTTCCGTTCTTCACGGCGGCCAGGAAACCTCCCTCATCCTCAATCTTGAGGAACAGTTTCCATGCGGCGTCGGCCAGCGAAGTGGTGAGTTCCTCTATGAAATATGAACCTGCCGAGGGGTCAACCACCTTGTCGAAGTGGCTTTCTTCCTTGAGTAAGAGTTGCTGGTTGCGCGCTATTCGTTCCGAGAAGTCGGTCGGCTGCTCGTAAACCTCGTCGAAAGGACGCACAACTATGGAGTGTACGCCGGCAATGGCGGCACTCATGGTCTCCGTCTGCGAACGAAGCAGGTTGACATAGCTGTCGAACATGGTCATGTTGTAGGCGGTTGTGGTGGCGTTCACGCACATTTTGCAGGCGCAGTCGCACGCGTTTTCGGGCAGATACTGCTTCACTATTTCCGCCCAGAGCAGACGTGCGGCGCGGAACTTGGCTATTTCCATGAAGTAGTTTTCCGAGATGCCCATGTTGAACTTTATCTTCCTTGCCGCCAAGGCCGGATCTATGCCGGCATCCACCAGCTGTGCGAGGTATTCGTGACCCCATGACAGGGCGTAGCCCAGCTCCTGGACGATGTATGCGCCCGCATTGTTGAGCGCAGAGGCGTTGACTGTGATGCAGCGGAAGTGGGGATAGTCCTTCAGAGCGTCCACCAGCTGCGGCGCAAACTGCAGGATAGGGGTCACGTCCATGCCGTGCATGACTATTTTCTCCATCGGATCCCAGTCGATGGAGGCCACTATCTTCTCCTTGTCGTAGCCTTTGCTCTCGAAATAGTCGGTGAGTATGCCGGCCAACTCTACCGAATGACGCTTGCAAGTGTTGAAGTTAAGCTCGATGCACTCGCACTCGATGCCGTCAAGGAGCGTCTCCACGAACTCGCGGCTGACCATATCGCCCCCGAAGTGGAAGCCCAGCGAGTCGATACCCTTGTTCAGGATGTCGAGAGCCTTGGCGTTGGCGGCTTTGGCGTCGCCGTTCACGTTGATGTTCTGGCGCACATACCATGTGTTGTCGTTCTTCTTGTTACCGCGAACGAACGGGAACTCACCCGGCAGAGCATCGGGAGTCTTCAGTTTCTGCACGTCTTCACGGCGGTAGAACGGCGGTACGCTGAACCCTTCGTTGGTTCTCCATACCAGTTTCTTGTTGAAATCCGCCCCTTTCAGGTCCACTTGTATCTTGTCAAGCCATTCCTGGGTGGTTGGAGCGGTAAACTCGGTGAAGAGTTTTTCCTTGTTTTCAGACATAATGTTGCGTAGTATTTTGTATTATATATAAGTTTCTTTCAGCGCAAACCGCCCGGCTGCCAGGCCGTGGGACTGGCGCCGGAGTCGTTTCTGTATGCTTTTGCGGGGGTTACTGGCTGTCCTGCCTGTCCTGTGGCTGCTCCTGCTGAGCCAAACGTGCCGTTGCGGAGCGTATCTTCAGTGCGTTGACCACCTCCGTAACGCCATACAGCAGACAGCACCAGCCCGTTATGAGCATCGGGAGTGCGGCGGAAGCCATCGGTTTCAGCAGCACTAAAAGTCCTGTAAGCAGTATTAGGGTGGGGCAGACCCAATATATAAAAGGTACGCGCGCGATACGGCTGGCTCCAAGCAGCGACATATACTGGTTTATTGCGCCCATGACGAGCGCCAAGCCGAGGATATACATCAGTCCCTCGACGAAAACGGCGGGGGTAAGCGCAAGGAGAAGACCCAGAATGAGGCTTCCCATGCCCACTATGGGGTACATGGGCAGTCGCCCCGTGCCGCTTCCCGTCTCCTTGCCGGCCTGTGTGCCAATGCGGAGCTGGCGGCGGGCGTTGAGATAGGCCAGACATGAGATGGTGCCCGATATGAAAAAGAGCACTCCCACGGCCACTGTCAGCCAGAGAACGGTGCTGTCGGGGTAGAGGATGAGCAGGATGCCGATGGCTATGGCGCAGACGGCACGCAGGAAAGACCCCATCAATGCTTTTGTCATGTCTCTTTTGTTGTAGTGAATACGTTTACAAAATTACAAAAATATGCAATACACGGCAATAGTTTTAGTACTTTTGTGGCCTAAACACCACTTTATATGACCATATTGTATTTGGTTCGCCACGGCGAAACCACCGACAACGCCGCGCAAATCATGCAGGGACAGACGCAGGGATGCCTCAATGAGCAGGGCAGACGGCAGGCTTGCGAACTGCGGGACAGACTTTCGAAGGTGCATATCGACGCGTTTGTGTCGAGCGACCTGCGGCGTGCCGTTGACACTGCGGCCATTATCGCCAGAAAACCAGCTGAAGCGATAGCAAAAACACCCTTGCTGAGGGAGCGCGACTGGGGCAGTTTCACGGGAAGATACATACCTTCGCTGAAGGACGAGCCTTGGCCTGACGACATAGAAACGCTCGACGAGCTGCAAAAACGCGCCCGTCTCTTCCTCGAATACATCCGCAAGAACTATCACGGAAAGACGGTTCTGGCTGTGGGACACGGCATTATAAACAAGGCCATACAGGCGGTTTTCTACCGCAAGGACATGAAAGACATTCCGCGAATGGGCAATGCCGAGGTCAGGGAGCTTGTCTTGGAGTGACGGCTTCGTGCGGTTTCTTTGCTCAAATTACACTGTTTTGCAAGGCAAAACCATGGCTTTTGCAAGTCAGACCACTCTGTTTTTCAATTCAAAATATACGGCTTTGTAAGTCCTTGGCGGCCAGTTGGTTCCGTAAATGGTCGGGTTACGCTCCGTAAATGGCCTGTTTACGGGTCGTAAATGGGCGGTTTAGCACTCGCAAATGGTGCATTTAGCACTTGTAACGGTGCATTTGGCAC
>CAVHML010000160.1:0-5509 GCA_963636905.1 bacterium | reverse complement strand
GCAGTATAGTTCGGGCAGAGTTTCATGGCGGAGGTTTGAGATGCCGTAAAGGATATGGCCAATGCATGGTTCTACGGTTCGCAAACGCACGATCGCTTTGCCACAATCCGCAAAAACTTGGTTTTACTCCTTAACAGCTTTGCCCTAATCCGGCAGTAGCTTGGGCTTGCTCTTTAACTGCTTTGGCCGAACCCGGAGGCTTGCTGTCGGGAAACCGCCGGGTTACGGGTCGGAAACGGGCGGGTTACAATCGCAAATAGGCGGTTTTTGTACCGTAAACGGTGGGGTTGTGCAACATGGGACACGTCTTTGCGCATCATGTCATGCTGCTTCGGTATTTCAGAGGGGTCACGTGGGTCATTTTCTTGAACAGCCTTATGAAATAGGAATGGTCGCCAAATCCCAGCCGATAGGCTATTTCCTTTACAGACAAGTCTTCCGTGATGAGCATCAGTTGCGCCCTTTCTATCTTTTTCTTGTTTATGTATTTCAGCGGAGACACCCCTATTGACTTGGAAAAGAGGCGTATGAAGTGGGATTCTGTTACGCACATGACCGAAGCAAGGTCTTCTATCTTGATTTCTCTCCCGATGTTACTCTGTATGTATTTTAGGGTTTCCGTCATCCGTTTGTCCTGTGTCCACACACGAGCCTTTGCTCCCTTGGCGAAAAGGGAGAACAACAGGAGCACACTGCCGCGCAGTTCGGTCTTCTCGCCGAGCGAGAAATCATTGTAACGGTGGGCGTATTCCATGAATTTCCCGATGTTGTCATACGTGGAAGGGTCGCTTGCCGGCAGTTCGGCCATCGGGAAATGCCGGCACATCTGCCTGAACAGCTGCTCCTCAAGTGCCCCTGCCTTTACTTCCTGCGGAAATTCATAGACATCAAAGACACTCACTTCCTTGTCAAGCCCCTCGAAGAAATGCAGATAATAATGCGAGAACTTGTCCTTACATTCATAGCTGTGCATCGTATGGGCGGGGACTATATACAGGAAGCCCGGCTTCAGCACGACTGTCCTGCCTTGCATGAATATCTTTGCCTCGCCTTCAGTAACCAGATATATCCGCGTAAAGGGCGACATTACGTCGTGCCAATTCCAATTTCGGTTGTGTCTGGCGAACCCAATATTGAGGATCTGGAAGTCCAACGGTTCTATCGGTATTGTCATAACAGGCACAAAAATAACCATTATTCCCCACTATATACCGTATGTGCCTGACCTAAAATGCCAATTTTGTGCTATTTTAAGAATAAAATATCCTACATGCTTTTCGCAGTAAGGCCTTACCTTTGCAAACAGACAACTGAAAACCATTATAAACGGAACACAACTTATTACGACTATGAGAAAACCGACATTGTTTCTTGGCGCATTACTGTGCCTGACACAGTACGCTGTTGCTGACAACAAGCAGGATGTGCCTATGGAAAAAGGAAAGTATGAAAACAACTGGACGTCTCTAAAGCAGTGGGACTGCCCCGAATGGTTCAAGGACGCCAAGTTCGGGCTGTGGGCACATTGGGGTCCGCAGTGCCAGGCGGAGAGTGGCGACTGGTATGCCCGCCACATGTACTATAGCGACAGTCCTTACGATGAGCACAGGGGCATCAACTTCAATCCCAAGGAATATGGTTTGAAGGAGTTTTGCCGCGACTGGAAAGCCGAGAACTGGAACCCGGAAAAGATTATGGAGAAGTATGCCAAGGCCGGATGCAAATACTTTATGACATTGGGCAACCATCACGACAACTTCGACCTGTGGGACAGTCCCTACCAAGAATGGAATTCCGTGAACATGGGACCCAAGAAGGACATCGTGAAAGGCTGGGAGGAAGCAGCACGCAAGAACGGTCTGAAGTTTGGAGTCAGCATCCACGCCAGCCATGCCTGGACTTGGCTGGAGCCGTCACAGAAGTATGACGGCAACTTGACCAAGAACGATGGCAAAGGACAATGGTGGGAAGGGTATGATCCGCAGGAGTTGTATGCCCAAAACCACCCTCACTCCACAGGATGGGAGAACTCCGGCACCATTCACAGCCAATGGGAGTGGGGCAACGGAGCCGACATTCCCGATGAGGCATACAAGGTAAAGCTGCAAAACCGATGCCGCCAGTTGGTGAATGAATACAATCCCGACATGATATACTTCGACGATACGGTACTGCCGTTCTGGGGTTGCGACAACCAATGGGGGCAAGACTTCCTGGCCCATTACTACAACCACTCCTCAAACCAGTCGTCTTCGGGAACCGCCGATGTCGTGGTGTGTGGGAAAATCCTGCCCGAAGAGCAGAAGGAAGCCATGCTGTGGGATGTGGAAAGGGGAATACCCGACCGACCGCAAGAGAAGTATTGGCAGACCTGTACCTGCATCGGCGACTGGCACTACAGCCTCTCCAAATACCGCAACGGCAACTATAAAAGTGCGGCAACGGTCATCAGGATGCTTATAGACATCGTAAGCAAGAACGGCAACTTGCTGCTTTCCATACCTCTACGTGCCGACGGAACATACGATGAAAAGGAGGAAGCCGTGCTTAACGACATACAGGCGTGGATGGAAACCAATGGAGAAAGCATATACGGAACCCGTGTTTGGAAGTGCTTTGGCGAGGGTCCTTTGGCCGAAGCCACCAATGGTATGACTGCCCAAGGGTTTAATGAAGGTCAGAATTACAGCTCCAAGGATGTGCGTTATGTAACCAAAAACGGTAAAATCTATGCCACAATCATGGCATGGCCGGATGGCAAGACATATACAATGAAGGCGTTTTCACCTCTTTCGGAATACTATCCTGGCCAGGTGGACAGCGTGTATCTGCTCGGATATGGCGCAGTGAGCTTCACACAAAGCACGCAAGGGCTTACAATAGACTTGCCTGAAAGCCAGACAAACGCCATAGCCCCGGCATTCCGCATCACGACTACGGAGGACAAACGTTCAGAGTATGAACAGCTCCAGTCCATAGTCAAGGACATGGAAGCACTGTGCAAGGAATACAAGAAGAACTGTTCTCCCGTCAACACCGGGGCTTACAACACAGAGAAGGTGGATGCGCTCGCTGAAAAGGTCGAGGCCGCCAAGAACATTGACGGCGATGACAAAGCCGCAGCCGCCAATGCGAAGAAAGAAATTGCGTCTGCATACCGGGAATTTGAAAAGGACGGCATAAACCAGGGCGGACTTTTCAACGGCTCGATCAAGGAGTCGCTGAACACGGCGGTTCTGGTTGAAAGCGACAACTTCTCCGGAACGCTTGGCGGACGATACGGTACATTGTCCAACTGGACTGTGGAAAACTACAATATAGCGAACAGCAGCGACGGCAATCGCCAGGGGTTGGACAACTACAACGGCACGCGCGGCATATCTCTCGGCATCTGGAACGACAGGGGAAGCAACCAGAGCGGAGACCTGTCCAACGCACGTATATACCGCAAGGTGACTCTCCCCAAGGGCACTTACTACTTTGGGGCGGCCTATAACTCGCTGTACGGATTGAACAACGATGCATATATGTTCGTTTCCAAGGAGCTGTGCGCCACAGAAGACATCCCTTTGAAGAGCATGGCCTGTTACCAAGTGAACAAAAGCAAGGAGGGCAACGACCTTTATGGACTCTATGTGGACATTGAAAATGAAACGGATGTGTATATAGGTTGGCAGGCCAACTTGAACAACGGCTCTGAAACGCAGGAGTTCCGCGCCGTCTTGTTGGGGTTTTACCTGTTGGACGACGATACGACACCGATTGCTGAGAAGCTGCAGGCCAACGGTTGGAGCAAGATGGAGGGGCTTGTTTCCGGTATGGACTACTCCCAATACTACTTCGCACTCGTTGACCGCGCTTCAGGATTTCCCCTTGCCGCCAAGCCTTCTTCGGGCGACAAGAACTGGGAAGGCACCTATGCGATGTGCTATTCCGGCAAGGCCAACGCCAACAATGACCTGTCTGCCGTCTGGACGATAGACGCTTTTGACAGTGAAGGCAAAGGTCTTGCCGTCGGAGAAGACGCAAAGAAGTTTATCCTGACAAGCCTTGCCGACACCAAACGCCACTTCCGCACCGAGGGATGGAACCACACTTTGTGGCAGACATACAGCGATTTCGCAAAGAACGGCAACTATTCCGGCGACGGCAACCGCACCATAGCGTTTCTCGAACCGGCGTATTCGGAGGATAACGGCTGGACTCTAAGAAACCAGACAAGCGAGGCTTTTATAGGAGCCTGGGCAGACGGGGCGGCTGAAGACGGTATGGAATTTGCCGCAAACAAAGCGTCCGGCCAGGCAAGCCACATGGACATCTACGCCATCGGCCGCACAAAATGGATGCAAAACTATGAGAAACTTGAAAGTGCGGGCGACAGTGTGAACATAAACCTGTCCTATCTCATCACCAACAACAGCTTTGAGCGTTTTGACGAGAACAGGAAACCTTTGGGATGGACTCTCTTGGGCGACGGCGAAGTGGAGCGTGATTGGCTTGACGGGTGCGACGGAACACTGTATATGAACAACTGGCAATCGAGCGGACAGCTTGATGACCGTTCCATAAGCCAAGTTGTCAACGGCCTTCCCAAGGGGAAATACCGCCTTTCCGTATATTGCATGAGTTCCGGAGACAACGCTTTCCTGTTTGCAAACGGCAAGAAGCAGCCGCTGGGCAGCAATGACACCACAGGCGAAGAGGTCTCTTTGGATTTTGAACTCAAGGAAACGACAGACGTAACCATAGGCGTAGAGCTGAATGGCTTTACGTCAAACAACCTCAAGTTCGACAACTTCCGCCTCGCATACTTGGGCAATGCCTCCACAGAGACGGGCATTTCATCAATCAGGAACAACGTTAAAGCGCCCCCGGCAATCTACAATCTGGGCGGGCAGAGGCTTGATGAACCGCAAAAAGGCATCAATATCATAAACGGTAAAAAGGTATTCAGGAAATAGCACGCACGGCTTTGTCCTGAAAAAGGCGCAGTTGGAGTTTCCGGACCACACAAGCCCGGCTTAATCTGCCGAAACGTTTTTACAACTATGCGCTCAAAACTCGCGCGAAATCCACCGACAGTGTTCCTGTCCGCAAATATGCGGGTTTTTAGCGTGCAACTTTAACCTGCTGTATGTGTGCGCGTTGCGGCGGAAACGGCGGCGGTGTGCAACGAAAACAGCCCGTTTCAGACCTGAAAAAGGCTTGTTTTGTGGAAGAAAAGCACACATTTGGCACTCAAAAACACGGCATCTGCGAGTCGTAAACGGCCTGTTTACGACTCGCAGATGCCATAGTTACGGTCACAAACCCCATGTTTGCGACCTGCAAACGCCATATTTGCGCCCGTAGAACCGCCCCACAGTTCCAGAAGAGCGGCTTCTGAAGTGTTAAAAACCGGCCAAATTTCATTACACAGCCCGTCTGTCATGCCAAGAAAGAGATGCTCAGGCGCAGTTTGTGCGCCTCCCGCCCTTCCTTGTGGCCGCATTGCGCGAGCTATTCTTCA
>CAVHML010000159.1:0-5544 GCA_963636905.1 bacterium | reverse complement strand
AACAGGGGGCAGTCCTTGTATCCCATATTCTTCTTAAGCATGGCACGTATGTCCATCAGACTGTGCTCATAGCACGACATCTCGTTGCGTCTCTGGGTGTCATGGGCGGATGTACGGCTTATTTCCTGCTCGCGCTCCAGCCGCAAACGGGCGCACACGCGGGTCAGCACCGGCACTACTATGGCGTCAAAGATATGGTGCCCCTGCATGAACAGGTAGGTGTTTTCCGGCAACACGCCGAGTCCGGCCAGTTCCCGGCGCAGTTGCAGGTAGGAAGCCTTGGCTTCAGGGTAGCGGTGCTGCAACTGGCTCACCTTGCGCTGCACCTTCCGCCGCAAATGTTCTATACATTCTACTGCGCGGTCGGGGTTGAACTTGCCCAACTCGGTCGTTTGGCACAGGCTGGTGAGGGAGAACTCCGAGTGGCGACCAGTGCGGTACATCAAGACCGACCATACGAGCAGCGGATAGCACGCCACAGAGAACTGGCGCATGAACTCCTCGAAGTCGAAAATGGCGTGGTCGTTGAGCGTTACCATCACGCAAACGTCGTGAAGGCTGGGCGCATAGCACTGCATATTCTCTATTGAATAGGCGTAAGTGTGGAACACATAGGGACTGTTCAGTATTCTCCTCGACGTTTCGGTGGCACCCTGCATCAGGAAGTCGTAGTCGGCATCAACGCAGGCAATCATATCCGGACCCGTGTTGTTGCCTATGAAGTTCATAAGCACCGACTTCTTGCCGCGCATGAGCGTGTCGTGCGACGGAAGCATGACCTCGAAGTAGCGCGTCTTGTCCTCGAAGCGTCCCAACACGGTGCGCCAGAAGAATATGTCGTCATAACTCTCCACGTAAGCCACAATCCTGCGCCGGCTACTCTTAGAGTTGAGCCGGTTGGCCGCCTCCAGATACCTCGAATTGAGGCTGTCATTAAGCCTTCTGCCCACGCTTTGGAAAGTTAAAGTGGTTGAATTTTGCGGAACAGGTCACAGCGTTATGTCGCTCACCTCGGTCACTTTGTCCATCCAACCGTTCATTATGACGGCCGGAGAGTGGGTGGTCAGCACTATCTGCACGTTGGGATTGAGTTCCAAAATCATCTCTATGAGCCTCTGTTGCCAATCTATATGAAGGCTGACCTCCGGTTCGTCCATGAAAAGGACGTAATGCTGCCGGTCTTCAATGAGCACTGTCAGCAGTATGGCGAGCATCTGCTTCTCGCCGCTCGACAGTTGGTAGGGCGTAAGCCGCTCCCCCATCTGCGAAAAGAGTATCTCGTTGCTCGTGCGCACGAGTTGTTTGCCCGTTTCGGCAAACAGTTTGTCCAGCAAGTCCTGGAATTTCTTCTTCGGAGCGGATATTTCCTGCGCCTTGACCGCACCGTCAGCGTCGCCGCCCTGCAACACTTCGATGATGCGGTTGCCTATGTTCACCTGATAGTCGAGGTATTTGCGCTGCAACTGGTAGAGCTGCCAGTCGAGTTCGGTGGCCACGGGCGCGTCAACGATGCGGTTGACCGTGTCACTGCCCATGAGCGGACGGTCAAAGCTGCGGATTATGTCGTAGCGTATCCACCTTGCGTCCTCCGGGCTTACCTTTATGCGCACTCCCTTGAGCATGTGGCTCGGAAACTCACCGCCTTGCGACAGTCCTCTCACCACCTTATTTAATATAGTGCTCTTCCCCACACCGTTTATACCGCTGAGTATATTCACCTTGGGGTCGAGATTCCACATGATATGCTTGGAGTTGCTCCAAAGAGACTCTATCTCTATCTGTACTATGTGGTCGGCATACTTTTGCATAGGCACCTCCTTTGGTTTGTAAACAGGCCGACAAGCGGCACGAAACGGCTTGTCCTTATTTGCAAAGATAATGATAATCCGTGAAAACCGTTCCCGTTTTCAGGAATAAAAGCGGCGGTATGCAAACGCAAAGGCACGGGTTACGGGTCGTAAACAGGCCATTTGGCACCCTTAAACGGGCGGTTTACGTATCGTAAATGCACCGTTTACGCTGCGTAACCCGGCGGCTTATGCAGCCGGACTGTGGATTCGGGAAAATCAGGCGGTGGGGTCGCTGCGGCGCAACCGGGCTGTAAGCGAGAGCACGAAGAGCAGACACAGGAGCGAACCGCCGGACATGACGGCTGAAGACGTGGCCTCTATGCGTCCGAGACCCACCAGCGGGCTGACCAAAGCGCCGGCCACAAACTGCACGGCACCGAACATGGCACTGGCAGCCCCGGCGTTGTTGCGCTCACTGTCAAGGGCTATCGACGTCAGGGCGGGCTGCATCAGTCCGAAACTGGTCATCGCATAGACGTAGGCGGCCATGACAATGAGCAGAGGCATGTGAACCAGCAGGCAGAAGGCGAGCACTACGGTGGCCACAAGCAGGTCTATGGCACCACATTTCAGGCAGGTGGTCTGGCGGCGGAACTGGGTTGCCAAGGCCGAACCGATGCCTATCATAAAGGCGTTAAGCCCGAAACAGAGGCTGAACTGCAACGCTGACAGGCCGTAAACCTGCTGGAGGATGAACGGCGACGAGGCTATATAGCCGAAAAACATGAAGAACAGTGCCGTTGAAGAGAGGCAACAGAGCGAGAAAACGGGGTTGCGGAACACGCGGAACAGGTTGGCATAGACCGTGGGGAGGCTCTTGCGGATGCGGTTTTCGGGTTTCAGCGTCTCCTTGAGCAGCGCACTGCACACCGCAAGCACCGCTCCCACCACGAGCAACAGTGCGAACACGCCCTGCCACGAGGCCACTCCGGCCATGAGTCCGCCCACTACGGGAGCCACGACAGGGGCAATTCCGTTGACCGCACCGAGCACTGCCATGAAGTCAGCCAGCTCTTTGCCGCTGTACATGTCGGTGGCCATGCTCTTGGAGATGACTATTCCGCCGGCTCCGGCAAGCCCTTGGAACAGGCGGAAGAGGTTGAAAAGGAAGATGTCCGTGGCCATTATACACAGAATGGAGGCCACTACGAAGAGCAGCATCGACGCTACAAGTATGCGCTTGCGCCCTATCTTGTCGGTGAGAGGGCCGATGAACACCTGTCCGGCGGCCAGTCCGACCATGCCGGAGGTAAGGCTCATGGAGGCCAATGCCGGCGACGTGTGGAAGAAGTCGGCCATTTCGGGCAGCACAGGCAGGTAGAAATCGGTGACAAACGGGCCGAAAGCCGTCAGCATCCCCAGCGTTGCGGGGACGAAAATCTTGATGTTCTTTTTCATATCTTGTTGTTTCCTGAATACAATCCGTGGTGTCTGGCGGCGGAATACAGGCCGTCCGGCGGTCTCAGGCGTTGACTATCGCCGCAAGAGCCGGCTCCTCGCCCACAATCCACAGTATCTCCCCGGTCTCGAAACGGTGCGACGGCGCAACCTGCGACAGGGTTTCCTTGCCCTCTTCCAGCCCCACGACCATGCAGTTGTAGCGGTCTCTTATACCGCTCTCGCGCAGTGTCTTGCCGACAAAGGCACTCTTGGCGGTGATGACCATCTGCTTGAGTCTCATGGAACGCTTCTCCACGTCGGCATCTTCGCCATACAGCTCGGAGCGGAGGGCGGCTGCCATGGCCGAAAGGCCGCTGTCACTGCCTATCACCTGCAGCTTGTCGCCGGGGAAAAGCTCGGTATCGCCGTCGGGAATGTTTATCCTGTGGGTGCTGCGCAGTATGCTGCTCACATGAACCCCGAACTTGGTGCCAAGGGCAAGCTGCCTTAGCGTCTGTCCGCCCCACAGTGAGTCCTGCGGAATACTGATGTCAGCCATGTGGAGGTCACGGTCAAGCAGGTGTTCCTCATAGAGCGGTCTCCGCAAGCCTACGGCTTCTGCCGCCATGTCGCGCGAACGCAGGTTCTGGACGAACATCCGCTCCATGCGGATGCTGCCCATCTTCAGCCAACGCGACAGTACCATAGCCGCAACAAGGGCAAGCGCGATGACTATCATGAGCGCATTGGCAAAGCGGCTCAGGTAGTTGCACACATAGAACACAAATCCGCAGGCTATGGCAATACGCACTACGATGGTCAGGACAAGCAGTACGTGGTTGTAACGGTTCTCCGCCCACAACGCCTTGAACTCTTCACTGCGGTTTTTCTTCATCACCATTGCACGCAAGAAGGGCGACATGGCCGCTATGGTGAGCAGTCCGCAGATGAGATTGGCCGTCCAGTGCCAGCCGGGCATCAGGTTGCGGACAAAAGGAAGCACGAACGTGAACATCAAAGCGATGACCGCCACCGACAAAGTGGAGTAGATGAGCGTGTTGACCGCCATCTGACGCAGCAGTTTGCGCCAGTTGTCGCCGCCCGGCATGGACAGATGGCCGTTGAGAGTCATCTGGTTGAGACTGGCAATGAGCCGCTTGGGCAGACGTTTCTCCAAGGCCGAATAGCACGGATTGGCAAAGCGCATCATGTAAGGCGTGAGGAACGTGGTGATAACCGACACCGCCACGACAACAGGGTAAAGGAAATCGCCAATAACATGAAGGGACAGACCCAAAGAAGCTATGATAAAGGCAAACTCACCTATCTGTGCCATGGAGAAACCGCACTGCATGGAGGTCTTCAACGGCTGTCCGCTGAGCAGGTAGCCCAGCGTTCCGAACACAGCCTGCCCCACCAAGATGGTAAGAACCAGTACTACAATGGGCCAGGCATAGTCAATAAGCACCTGTATATCGACCAACATTCCGACGGAAACGAAGAAGATGGCGCCAAAAAGGTTCTTCACAGGCTCCACAACCCGCTCTATCCTGTCGGCCTCGACGGTCTCTGCGAGTATGCTTCCCATGACAAACGCACCGAAAGCGCTGCTGAAACCTACCGCAGTAGATACCTCCGTCATAAGGAAACACAGTCCCAAGGCCACGACAAGCAGCGTCTCGTCGGTCATCAAACGGCGCACACGGCGCAGCAACTGCGGTATCAGGAATATGCCAACCACAAACCAAAGGACAAGGAAGAAGCCTATGCGCAGCACTATACCTATCATTTCGCCGCCGTCAGGGTCGTTGCCGTGGGCAATGGCCGACAGCATGACCATCAAAACTATGGCAAGTACGTCCTCCAGAATGAGCACACTCATAACGACACCGGCAAACCTCTGCTGCCTAAGTCCCATGTCGTCGAAGGCTTTGTAGATGATTGTCGTGGACGACATGGCCAACATACCGCCAAGGAAGATGCTGTCCATGCGGCTCCAACCGAAGGCATGGCCGACTCCGATGCCGAGAAACATCATGCAGAAGATTATGGTACTGGCCGCAACCACGGGAGCCAGCCCCATCTTGAGTATCTTCTTGAACGAAAACTCCAGTCCCAAGGAGAACAAAAGGAACGTTACACCGATGTTAGCCCAGATGTCAACGTTGGCCAAATCGGCCACCGAAGCGGTGTAAGGGAACTGCGGACTGACCAAAAAGCCCGCCACTATGTAGCCCAGCACAAGGGGTTGCTTGAGCCGCTTAAATACTAACGTGACCGCACCCGCCACTATAAGGATGAGCGCAAGGTCTTT
>CAVHML010000158.1:0-5557 GCA_963636905.1 bacterium | reverse complement strand
CTGCCGGACCGAAGCTCTAAGCCTTAGAAAACTTTTCATAATATTATTTGGGAAGTCCACCCAAGTTGCGTGCGAGGGTGGACTTCTTTGTCGTTATAACACCTCAATTCTTTTTTTAGGGTGTGGAGGAGAACATCTGAAACATGGAATTGTCAATCGTTTCCCCGATATACAAAGGGGAGAAAATGCTGGACGAACTGGTGGCTCGCATCAAGAGTGCTGCCGAAAAGATAACCGACGAGTATGAGATAATACTCGTCAACGACTGTTCGCCGGACAATTCTCTCCGTAAAATAAAGGAACTTTGCGCCGGAGACAAGCGCGTAAAGGGCATGAGCCTGTCCCGAAACTTCGGCCAGCACTATGCCATAACCGCTGGTCTCTCCCGCTCAAGGGGCAAGTGGGTGGTGGTGATGGACTGCGATTTGCAGGACCGTCCGGAAGAAATACCCAACCTCTACGCCAAGGCGCAGGAGGGCTACGACTCCGTGTTTGCGCAGCGGGTGGAGCGAAAAGACAGTTTCTCGAAACGGATGTCGAGCGCAGTCTTCTACAAAGTGTTCTCTTTCCTTACCGACATGCCGCAGGACAAGAGCGTGGCCAACTTCGGCATTTACAACCGGAAGGTGGTGAAGGCGATACTCTCCATGGGCGACAGTATCCGCTATTTCCCCATCATGGCGCAGTGGGTGGGCTTCAGAAAGTGCTATCTGCCCGTTGTCCACGCCGAAAGGGAGTCGGGAAAGTCTTCATACAGCATTCTGAAACTGTTCAAACTGGCCAGCGACAACATGATAGGCTTCTCCGACAAGCCCCTCAGGCTGATGCTGCGCTTCGGATTCTACACGGTCGTGTTGTCCTTGCTGTTCGTTGTCTACACCTTTTGCAAATGGCTTTTCGGCGGAATACTGGTCAGCGGCTTTACCACTTTGGCCATATCCATCTGGTTTGCGGTGGGGATAATCACGATGATGCTGGGCATAACCGGCATCTACATAGGCAAGATATACGACAGAGTGAAGCTCCGCCCGATATTTATTGTCGGGGAAACTTTTAATATGGACGAGGACTGCGATGGTAGAGTTGGCAAAATGGGACACTGACAACTTCGGTTTCAAGACGGGCAACCTCGTTATTCCCGGAGAGTTTGATGCCGATGCGTTTTCCAGCGAACTGGAAAGCGCGAAAAACTGTGGCTACAAGTTGCTTTATCTGAAGGGAGTGGACGTTCCTGACGGATGCTTGTCGGACAATGTACGGCTCGTCGACGAGAAGATTGTGTACACACAGTTGAACCGACGCGGCCTTTCTGCGGAAACAAACGGCAACGTGGTTTCCATTCTTGGTGAAGAAATGACCGACGAACTGTTCGGTCTGGCTTGCTTGAGCGGCAAGTATTCACGTTACAGACTGGACGAAAAACTGCCGCCGACGGTGTTCCCGACGCTGTACAAGCTGTGGATGGAGCGGTCGCTCAACGGCACTATTGCCACTGATGTGCTCGCCTATCGGGAACAAGGGCAGACCCTGGGCATCCTTACGTGGCAACTCGATGGCGATGCGGCGCATATCGGACTGGTGGCAACGGCTGAGAACGCTGCGCGGAAAGGCATCGGAACGGCACTCATGACAGCTCTTTTTCAACGGACAGGCGGGGGCATGAAGATTTCTGTAGCCACACAGAAAGCCAATATTCCGGCCTGTCTCTTCTATGAAAAAAACGGTTTTTCCCTGGAAAGTTCCACAAAGATATACCATATCTGGCTCTGACACCATTTTTCACCGAATCATAAACCAAATCCAATGCAACCAATACCTTTCAACAAACCATTCCTTACGGGTAAGGAAACCCACTATATGTACCAGGCTGTGTCCACAGGCAAACTGTCTGGCAACGGCGTGTTCACCAAGAAAGTGGACGAGTTTATGCAGCAGCGTTACGGTTTCGGCAAGTGTCTGCTCACCACTTCCGGTACAGATGCGTTGGAGATGTGCGCCATGCTCTGTGGCTTGAAGCCGGGCGACGAGGTCATTGTGCCGTCTTATACGTTTGTCTCCACTGCTTTGGCCTTCATCCGTGAAGGGGCAACGGTGGTGTTTGCCGACTCGATGGACGGCAATCCGAACATCGATGCGGCGAAGTTGGAAGCTATGGTAACGCCCCGTACACGCGTCATCGTGCCGGTGCATTATGCCGGAGTGGCCTGCGATATGGACGTTATAATGGCTGTTGCGGAAAAGCACGGTCTCATTGTCGTTGAGGATGCCGCACAGGCGATAGACTCATTCTATAAGGGTAAGGCTCTCGGAGGCATCGGTCACATGGGCGCATTCTCCTTTCACGAGACTAAAAACATCACGGCAGGAGGCGAGGGCGGCATGCTTGTGGTCAACGACGAACGCTTCAAGCCCCGTGCGGAGATAATCTGGGAGAAGGGAACCAACCGAGCTGCGTTCTTCAGGGGTGCGGTCAACAAATACGGTTGGGTGGATACGGGTTCTTCCTTCCTGCCCGCCGAAATCAATGCTGCGTTCTTGTGGGCGCAACTGGAAAATCTCGACCGCATACAGACGCAGCGCAAAAGGATTTGGGAGCGCTATTGGCTCAATTTGCAGGTGCTTGCGGATAGGGTAGGGCTTCCTCATATACCCGCTTATGCCACAAACAACGCCCACATGTTCTACCTCGTGTGCCGCAGTCTGGACGAGCGGACTGGGCTGATAAGCTTCCTGAAGGAGCACAACGTGCTGGCTCCGTTCCATTACCTGCCGCTGCACAAGAGCGAATACTATTCGTCGCGTGTTGCAGACTGCCCGGATTTGCCCAACTGCGATGCCTATGCCGACCGGTTGGTGCGCATGCCGCTGTTCTATGAACTGGAGTTGGAACAGGTGGATTACATCTGCGGCTTGATAAAGTCGTTTTATTCAAACCTATAAAACGTGGGCGTTGGCTATGGCAGAAGGTAAGGGAAAGATATCTGTAGTAATCAATACCTACAACGCCCAGCGGCATTTGGAACGGGTGCTCGATGCCGTGAAGGGCTTCGACGAGGTGGTTGTATGCGACATGGAGAGCACCGACGACACGGTGGAGATAGCCAAAAGGCACGGTTGTCGCATTGTGACGTTTGAGAAAAGGGACTATGTCAGCGCTGAACCAGCACGCACGTTTGCCATACAGTCGGCCAGTAGCGAGTGGGTGCTTGTGGTCGACGCCGACGAACTGGTCACTCCGCAGTTGCGCGACTATCTCTATGCCGCCATCAGCAAGCCCGACTGTCCGCAAGGACTGTATCTTGCGCGCAAGAATTTCTTTATGGGAAGGTTCATGCACAGCAACTATCCCGACTACATTCTGCGCTTCTTTGTCAAGGAAGGCACCGTTTGGCCGCCTTATGTTCACACGCTGCCGATAGTGCAGGGCACTACCGAATACGTAGACAAGCGGAACAAAGACCTCGCACTGGTGCATTTTGCCGACGATTCCATACGGACCGTTGTGGACAAGACCAATCTTTACACCGAAAACGAGATAAAGAAAAAGACCGGAAAGCGTTATGGTGTGGCTGCCCTTCTGTGGCGTTCTTTCTTCCGTTTCTTCAAAGGTTATGTGCTGAAGGGCGGTTTCCGCGACGGCAAGGAGGGTTTCATTTGCGCCTGCTACGACGGTTTCTATCAGTTTGTGGCTGTAAGCAAGATTTTGGAAGCGTCAAAACGCCGCAAAAACGGCTGAACGATATAGCAAAACACGGCCAAACACTGCAACGAACCACGTTCGAACGCTGCAAAAAAAGTACATCAAAACGAATGTAATGTCACACGGAATAACAATCAACAAGAACAGTCTCCTCATTCTGTTAGCGTTCCTTTTTGGAATCTTTTACCGCACGATTATAGGTCTGCAAGGGGTTGACCAAACGGATTTTGGCTTCTGCAACACGTTCTACCAGGTCATTCTGCAACGCCCTGACGCCAATGTCTTCAACTTCATGTACTATCTCACGGGCATCATGGGAGCCGGATGGGAGTGGTTGTTTGGCGGCTATGGCGTGTTGGGCTTCAGACTTTTTGAGACATTGACGCTCTCTGCGGCCATTCTCCTGCTCTATGCCACATTCCGGCGGGTCATGTCCGCTGGTGTGGCAGCGTTGGCTATACTGATGAGTTTCCTCTTTCCAACCATAGTCATCACGTTCCACTATGACACACTTACGTATCTGCTTGTGGCGGCTTCGGCCTTTTGCCTGGCCAAATCCGTTGAGTCGTGCCGCAGTGTGTGGCTCGTACTTATGGGCTTCTGCGTTGGCTTGTCGTTTTTTGCGCGCATTGTCAATCTCTCGATGCTCGCAGTGCTGCTCGTTCCCTTTGCGGTTTGGTTTCGCAGTGACCGCAGTGAGGTGTGGCGCAAGTCGGTCCTCCTCGTCATTGGAGTGCTGTCGGGCTGCGCCGCAGTGTTTGCCGCAATGGCGTTGTTCGGCCATATAGGCTACTTCCGTGACGGATTTTTAGAGGCGTTCTTCATCTTTGGCGACAATTCGGGCAGTCACTCCAAGGGCGAACTCTTTCTTCGCTACTTCATGAGCTTTAAGAATCTGCTCGTCCAGCTACTCGTCGTCGCCGCTCTGTCGTGCCTTTTGTTGCGCTACAATCCTCGCTCTGCAAAGGGCAATGCGCTGAAATGGACATTGGCGTTCGCCTTGTTTGCAGTGCTGGCATACACGAGTCAACCCTATCTCACGCTGCTTGCCGTGTGCCTTATGGGCATGGCTTATGGTTTTGTGCACAGTGACGGCAAACTTGACGAAGCACTTGTGCCGCTCTATCTCTTGGCTGCGGCATTGGTGTTGCCGTTGGGGAGCGACATAGGGGTGCAGGGCTTGTTCAATTGGTATGCCGGTATGCTCGTTTTTCCGGCTTGCCGCCTGTGTCAAAACAAGGTGAACAAGCAACTTTTCCTCTGCGTATACTCCGCGATAGTTGTCGCTACGTTGCTGAAAACTGGCTTCAACTCTCCGTATGGCGACCAGGAAAGCCGTCAAATGGCTACGGTTCAGATAGGCGATGAAAGGCTTAACGTGTTCACAAGCAAGGAAAAGGCGGACAATATCGGCCGGGCGGTCAAGGCAATCAATACGTTTGCCACCGGCAACCGTCTGTTGCTACTCGTCAATCAGTATTCTGAACTTTATTATGCTACGCGCACAGTGCCGTTTCTCGGTCAGACGATAGCGGCAGCCTATAAGGGACTGACCTTGCAACGCCGTTTGGCCGAACGCACGGCACACTTCGGCGAATATCCGTTGGTCGGTTTCATAAAAGGACTTGACACCGATGGTGGAAAACTCGTGGAGAATGACATCCGGCAATGGATGAAAGGCCGAGGATATGAGAAGGTTTACTCCGACCGCTTCATAGATTTGTACGCCACGACCGATACTCCTGGCAGATAGCACCACAGACTTTCTTGGAAAGCAGTCCGTTTCCTATTCGTAAAGGAAACGCACGAGCGTGAACGGTTTGCCTCCAATCTTGGCAGCAATGCGGGGAAAACCGC
>CAVHML010000157.1:0-5645 GCA_963636905.1 bacterium | reverse complement strand
TCTTCGTTCTTCATTTAATAAAGTTCTTCACTTCATTTACCCCCTGTGCCGTCCTTTGAGAATAACGTAAATGATTACGGGTGCTCCGATGAGGGGTGTCACGGCGTTGAGGGGTATTATGCCGCCTGCGCCGGGCAGGATACAGAGTGCGTTGCACAGCAGTGCGATGGCCGAGCCGCAGAGAATGGTTGCCGGAAGGAGCGTGCGGTGGTTGTCGGTGCGCACCATCATGCGCGTGATGTGGGGCACTGCCAGTCCGATGAACGACACCGGGCCGCAGTAGGCAGTGACCACTGCGGTGAGCAAGCCCGTGATTACGAGCAGTTGGTTGCGCAGCCGGGGTATGCTAACTCCGAGGTTTTCGGCATAGCGTTCGCCGAGCAGCAGGGCGTTGAGCGGCTTTATCAGGAGCAAGGCAAGCACGAGTCCGCCCACAGTGACCGTGGCGAAGAACGGCATCTGCGGCATCGACACTCCGCCGAAGTTGCCCAGACCCCACACGAGATACGACTTAACACCCTCTTCGGTGGCGAGGAAGTTGAGTATGGATATGGCCGACGAGGCCAGATAGCCTATCATAAGACCGACGATGAGCAGCATCACGCCATTGCGAACCATGGACGAGAGCATGAAGATGACCGACATGACGGCCATGGCCCCGGCGAATGCGGCCACAAACACGGCCACAAAGCCCGTCATGGAGTAGGCTCCGGCGGTGATGGTGCCGCTGAAAGCGAGCATCACGAGTGCCACTCCCAGTCCGGCTCCGCTGTTCACGCCGAACACGAACGGGTCGGCCAAGGGGTTGCGGAAGGCCGTTTGCAGCATCAGTCCGCTCACGCTGAGCGCACCGCCGCACAACATGGCGGTGACGGCTTGCGGCAACCGCGAATGCATGACGATGAACCGCCAACTGGCACGCTCGCCTTCGTCGCCCAGAAGTATGCCCACAACGTCCTTGGCGGGTATGCTCACAGTGCCCCAAAGCAGGTTTGCGACAAACAGGGCGGCGATTGCCGCTGTCAGAATGACGAATACGGTGTTGCTTCTTCTCATTGTTCTGGTCGGTGATTACTATATAATAAGGTACAGGCAAGGCGTTGTCGCCCCCTTACTCCACGCGATGGAAATATTTGGGCGGCCTTATGCCCTTGACTTCGGGATGTATTATGCTTATGAAGTCGGCCAGAAGCCGGTCGGGACGGAAGAGTGACTCCTCGTAGAAGGCCGATGTCTTGGTGTTGCAGCCATAGGTCTGGCCGCTCTTGTATGCCTTCAGTTCACCGTAGCCGCCGTATTCTGACAGCAGTTCCCGCCGGGTCAGCATGTGGTCGCCGCTGTATCTCAGAATCCAGATGTCGGCCTGACCGGCCTTGTCGAGCACGGTTTCAAAGGGCAGGGCAATGCTTCCGCTCTTTTTCTCGGCGGCAAAGATGTAGTTACCCCCGGCGTCGCCTATCAGCGCACCCATGGTGCTCTGTCCTCCGGGCACGTACCACACGCTGCCGTTCTGCTTGTCTATCACCACCGACGGGCGGCTTTTGGTCTTCATGGCCTTGGCTTTCAGTGCGAGATACTCCCTTTCGACAACGGCAAACAGCGAGTCGGCCTCGCGCTCATGGCCGGTGAGTATGCCGAAGAAGCGCATCCACTCGGCGCGTCCCAATGGTGACGACTCCATATAGTCGGCACATTCCACTATCGGAATATCCACTTCGTTGAGCTTGCCATAGCCTCCGCTGTTCTCAAACGGCGAGAGCAGGATGGCATCGGGCTTGGTGTCGATGATTTTCTCTATGTCAGGACTCATGCCGCTGCCGCAGTCCTTGATTTTGCCCTGGCGGCACTGTTGCTGAATCCACGGCAGTTTGATGTAGCGGAGGTCGCACACGCCCTTGATAATGTCGCTTGCGCCGAGGCTGAGAAACAGGCTGCTGTGTACGGTGGTGAACACTACCGCCCTGCGCATGGGCGTGCGGATGACCGTACCCGACGGCAAATTGCCCCGGTCTATGGCACTGTCGGTAGCCAACACGTAGCGGTGGAGCGTCTTTCCCTTGTGCCACGGGTCGGCAATGGCGGCAATGGTGTAGCCCCGGTGCCTCACTATGGTCAGGTTGCCGGCATATTTCAGCCGCAGGGTGTCGCCCCCGGATACGGAATTAGTGCTGCCGCCATTGCAGGAGCAGAGGGCGGTCAGCACTAATGCGGTTATTGTATATAATAAGGTGTGGGGCTTATTCATAAACCACGCCTGTATTGAACACGATAGCAGACGGTCCTACACCAACCTCGAACTGGGTTTTCTTGGTCATGTCGCTGTTATACACCACAACATAGCCGTTGCCCTTGTAGTTGGCATAGCCGGTATCGGGGTTCTTCTGGTATGATGCCACGAGCAGATAGCCGTTTACGGGGTCGGCAGCGATGGCTGCGGGCGAGTAAACATCAGGACATACGAAGTTAGAGAGGCTGCCTGTTGTAGTGTCATATACGCTGTAAGTGGGAGCACTGGCCGACCCGTAGGGTGCGTTGTATATATACAGCTTCGTACCTGTTGCTGCCATCATCGTAGCGTCAGCCACCATGGTCACAGTGTTGCCTTCAACCTTCCTTACACCGGCACCTGTCTGGTTCCAAGAGGCATCGTATGTACCGTAGTCGAGGAAGTAGAGCGTGTTGCCCACCACTGCGAAGCTCACGGGGTTAGTGATAAGCGTGTCTTTCAGCAGTGTTCCCTCGCCTGTAGTGAGGCTGATCTTGGAGATGGAAGCGTTAGTTACCATACTGTAGTCGCTGTTTGCCACATAGAGAGTGTCGCCTATGATGGCCAGACCCTCCGGGTAAGCCCCTGCAACGTAGGTGTTCTTCAGACTGTAGTCGGCGGTGTCGATGGCTGCAACGTAGCCGTCGTATGTGGAAACGAGCACCTGACCGTTGTAGGCTATGCCGTGGCGCGGGTGCTTGCCCTTGTCTTCGCCCATCAACCCGGTGGTCTTGATCTGCTTGATTGACTTCATGGTGTTCTTGTCAACCACCTCCACGGTGTTCTCGTTGTCAACCATGATGTACATCTTGCTGCCATACACCACGGCATCGTTGGCTGTGCGGCCTATCTCTCGGCCGTTTGCAGCCTTGAAGGCGTTGAGAACTGTCGAGTCGTTGGCATAGTTGTAGGCGGTAACGCTTCCGTTTATGCTTGCGCCCTGGTTGCCTGAGCCGATAATGAACACGCCGTTGCTGACGCTTACCGGCCTCTTGGCGGCATCGTCGTCGCTACTGTCGCATGAAGTGAGTGCGAGTGCGCACATCGAAAGCATGATGATGCTTGAATAAAACTTCTTCATTTCTGTTTGAATTTAAGTTGGTTTATAATGTGAATTTCACTGTTGCTTGCCAGCTTCTGCCCGGCATGGGGTAGAGACGCACTATCTCGTATTGCTTGTCGAGCAGGTTCTTGATGTCCAAACGGGCTTCCATGCGGCTCTTTCCCAACGGGAACGTGTGCGAAAAGGCCAGCCCCAGCTCCTGATACCCCTTGATGTCGGTGCCGTCATAGTGCTCGTTGTTGCCGTAGCGGAGGCTTGTTGCGGTGCCGTGGAGCACGATGTCAACCCACGGATTGCGGTATCCGACCGACGCACTGCCCGAATTTAGCGGTATGTAGGCTATCTGTTTGCCGTAGTTGGGCGACTCCTTGTTGGTCTTGTTCTCTGCCTTTTGATGGCTGTAGCTGCCCGAAACCACGATGGAATGGTGTGCGTTGAACCTGTGGGTGAGGCTCATGGTAGCGTCGATGCCGAGCATTTCCACCTTGCCCACGTTTACGTTTGTCCACACAAACATATTGTATGGTACGGCCACTATCTTGTCGCGCACATGATTTAGGTAGCCATCCACGGTGAATGTGGCCTCCGCAGCGCGCCAGGGTTTGCCGTTCCATGTCACGCCTATATTGTATTGGTCGGTTTTCTCCGGCTTCAGGTCGGTGCTGCCGTAGTGGAAAAAGTACGATTCGTTGAACGTTGGGGCACGGAAGATGTCCTTGTACGATGCGCGGAGATGGAAGTCTTGGGAAAGGAATGGGCGGTAGGACACCGACAGCGAGGGCGACAGCCGCTTGAAATCGTGCGCCGAAGCACCCAGTTCCGCATCGTTGAAGTACATCGAGCCGAGCATCCGCGCAATCAGCGTGATGCGTTTGGTCTTGTACTTGGCCGTAAGGCTTTGCAAAACCGTGTGCCTGTAGGGTTTCGTGTCGGTCTTCAGACTGCTGTTAAGGTTGTTGAAACTGTAGTCAACCGAGTAATCTACAGCCCAGAAGTCGGACGGTGCGTACAGCACACAGGCCGATGCATAGGCCTCGCGCTGCCAGTAGTCGGCATCGTTCACGCCGTTTTTGTATGCCTCGTCGCGGTATTTCGACATGGCCCAGTTGAACTTGGCATCAGCGCGGAGCGACACAGAATGACCCAACACGGCCTTGTACTGCATCTGACCGAAGAAGTTGCGGTCGCGCAACTGCTCCTTGCTCAGGTCTGTATAGTAGCGTACCTGTCCCGGAAGTTGCCGGTCGTTGTCGTAATAGTAGAGCTTGGCCGTGAGCAGGTCGTGTCTTCCCGGTCGCCATGCCATGCCTATCTCGCCGTGACCGGAGTTCATGCGACTATTGGTGCGCCGCTCGCGGGTGGTCAGGCTACCGTTTCTCAGAGTGAAAGGGTAGTCGTTTTCGGCATAGGTGTATTCGCCTGTGACCGAAAAGGCAAACCTTTCGCTGAGGCTTTGCCCGTATCTGAAGAACGGACAGGCATAGCCGAACGACCCAAAGCGCATCTGCGCCGTGAGCCGTGGCCGTGGGTTGCCCGTCGGCACTCCCGTGGAGGTTATGTTCAGCACGGCTGCCGAGCTTGCGTTTTTCGCTGGTATAAATATGTCATCGTTGTCTCCCACGACAAGCGAGATATGGTCTGTGTTGTCCAAAGAGTAGCGTGCCACGTCTATCTGGCCGCTCTGACACTCGCTGAGCATCACTCCGTCGTAGCAAACCCCGGTGTGCTGCGCTCCGAAACCTCTCACCGACACGGTCTTCATGCCGCCCGCGCCGCCGTAGTCGCGCAGGGTGATGCCCGGAATACGGTTGAGTGCGTCGGCGAAGTCGGTCACTCCATAGTCCGAAAAGGCCTCCCTGTCCAGTATGTGCATCGGTGCGGTGCTCGCCACGGTGCGCTTCTTTCTGGTCTCCACCACGGTCACCCCGTCCAACTGGTGTGTACGGGTGGTAATGGTGTCGCTCTGGCAGTCTTGTGCCGTCGGCATACACAACGTGGGCTGGCTCAACAGGGTCAGCAACGCCATTCTGATCATTCTCGTCTGTCCGTTTTGTCCCACGCGTCTTTCCTCGAAACGGGTGGGAACTCATACACAAAGGCAGGTCTTCTGACTCGCCGCCCGGTTGATAACGCCTTCCCGAAGAATGTCCAGTGGCTTGTTTGTTATCACCATATAAAGGGCGGCTCACAGCAGCGGGACTGTCCACGACTTTCACGCGGTTCCCTTTTAATCGCCGGAGCGAACCATTTGCGCTGCAAATATACGACTAATAATTGAAACAACAAAATATGCATGGAATGTGCGCCTATATATAA
>CAVHML010000156.1:0-5656 GCA_963636905.1 bacterium | reverse complement strand
GCCTCTTCGAGGCCAAGATTGCGTGTTGAGAGTGCCGGTTGCGCATTGAGAACACCTGCTTGCCGCATCTACGGGTGCTGGATGCCGCATCTACGGATGCTGGTTGACCATGTAGTCGGTTCTGTATGCACTATTTTTAATCAACAATTGAGCTATGAGTACAAAATAACACAGGACAATCTCTATATGCTGTTGCCCTGCAAGATAGGGTGACTTGCACCGTGGCTTTCCGAAGACATGGGCATTAGCTTGACAGAAGCAATGAACCGCATTTGTCATTCAGGACTTTATAAAAGGCGGGTTCTGTAGATTGCCGCCTTGAGGGGCTTGCTTTTTTGAAAAAACGAGTCCGAAGTCCTGTTTCAAAGGACTTCGGACGGAATGTTTATGCCTTTTGGGGTTATGGCGCAGCGTCACTTCTGTTCCGCTACTTCCGCTTTCTTTGCCGCAGCGGCCTTGCGCACCGTAGTAGTCTTGGCGGCGTTGCTTTCCTTTTCCATCTTGGCTTTCATGCGGCTTTCCGTGTTCTGCATCTTCTCCAGCTTGGCTTTCAGGCGCAGTATCTCCTTGTCCTTCATCTCTATCTCGTCGCCTTGGTTCTTGATAGTGGTAAGGAGAGCGCTCAGTTCCTCGTTGTCTATGTCGTCCGGATACAGGCTGTTCACGCGGCTAAGGAAGTCTCCGAGGATGTTCATGTAGTTGGTGAAAGCGTCAAACGGGTTGCTGTAGATACCACGGTCAAGTCCCACGTTGGACGATTTGGTGGTCATGAAGCGGAAGTTGTTGCTCGCCTGCAGATAGTCCCAGTCCTGACAGATGCGCGGGTCGTTGGCTATGCGCACACGGTCGGCCACGTTGTAGAGCTTGTTGAACGCTTCGCGCTGCATCGCGTTGCCCAGCCAGCAGCTCACGTCGCGCTCTTCATCTACCCACGACAGCGTGTCGGGAACGTAAAGCGCGCCGACGCTCTTGTCTGTCTTGATGATTTCCGACGGCGTAGCGAACTTTATGTCCTTTGCTTTTGCACAGGCCGGCAACGCTTTCATAAACTCCAGAATGTTGGAAGAGAGCGGCTGCGCTATGCCGAGTGCGGAGAGTTCCATGAAGATGTTGATTACTTTCTCATCTTCGGGCAGCGACGCGATGCGGTTGATGTAGGTGTCTGCGAAGAGCGGATAGCCGCTCCACTGGCTGTTGTTGAAGCGGAGAGAGATGTCGTCGCTGAACTCTATGTCGCGCAACAGCAGTTTCAGGTTTGGCGCTTGGCAGCAGTTATAGACGTAGTGGGGCGACTTCCATCCCAATACGTGCTTTGCTCCCTCGGTCAGCATGCCCTTGAAGCCCATGGCAGCGACCTGCCGGCCGATGTCATCGCTGTAGATAAGCGACGAGTTGCGCAACACTGTCGGCTTCTTTCCGAAGTATTCGGCTATCTTGACGGCTTGCTTTTTCACGTCCGCCGCAAACGTTTCCTCATTGGCGAGCGACGACAAACCGTGGGAATACGGCTCGGCGAGAAACTCTACGCAGCCGGTTTCGTTCAGCTCCTGCAGCTTTTCGAGCACCTGCGGAGCGTGCATCTCCAACTGTTCTATGCCCACGCCCGACAGTGAGAACGCCACTTTGAAGTATTTGTCGCTGTCCTTTATCATCTCCAACAGCGTGTTGAGCGTAGGCATGTACGAGCGTTCCGCTATGTCGTTGATGCTGCGCTCGTTCTCATAGTCGTCGTAGTAGTAGTGGTCGGTACCGATGTCGAAGAAACGATACCTCTTTAGATGTATTATCTGGTGGATTTCAAAGTATAGGCAAATTGTTTTCATGTTGTAGTTGGGTTTTAGATTTTCTGAATGTTGTGTCTTTGTCTGTTCTAAAATGCGCCCTTTGCTTGGCTTGGTCTATAGCCTGTGGCCGAGAGCACGCTCATAAAGTTCGCGTATCCACAAGCCAACCTTCTCCCAAGTTATCTGGTCAACCTCCTTCTTTCCCTCTTCCTGAAGATATTGGAACAGGCTTTCATTGGTGCAGATTGAGTAGATGGCGTCGGCCAAGGCGTGGATGTCCCAGTAATCTACCTTTATACAGTTGTGCAAAATCTCCGCACAGCCGCTCTGTTTGGATATGATGGAAGGTGTGCCGCACTGCATTGCCTCCAGCGGCGATATGCCAAACGGCTCGCTGACCGACGGCATGACATACACGTCGGAGTCTTTCAGGCACTCGTACACCTGCTTGCCGCGCATGAAACCGGGGAAGTGGAACCTGTCGGCAATGCCCCTTTCGGCGGCGAGGTATATCATTGCGTCCATCATGTCGCCCGAACCGGCCATGCAGAAGCGCACGTTGCGGGTGCGGTGGAGCACCATGTTGGCGGCCTCCACAAAGTATTCGGGGCCTTTCTGCATGGTTATGCGCCCGAGGAAGGTCACAATCTTCTCCTTGCCCCTATGGTCAGGACGCACGATGTCGGCAAATTCCTGCTTCAGCGGATAGACTGCGTTGTGTACTGTGAACACTTTGCGCGGGTCCTGGTGGTATTGGTTGATGACAGTCTGGCGCGTCAGCTCGCTCACACACATGATACAGTCGGCCCAGTCCATGCCGTTCTTCTCGATAGAGTAAACCGTTGGGTTCACCTTTCCGCGGCTTCGGTCGAAGTCGGTGGCGTGTACGTGTATGCAAAGCGGCTTGCCGCTCACCTGTTTTGCGTGTATTCCTGCGGGATATGTTAGCCAGTCGTGAGCGTGGATGATGTCGTATTCCTCCGTCCGAGCCACCACTCCCGCCACGATAGAGTAGTTGTTAATCTCCTCATGCAGGTTGTCCGGGTAGCGTCCGGAGAACTCCATGCACCCCAGATCGTTCACGTTCATATAGTTGAAGTCGGCGTATATGTGGTCGCGCAGCCTATAGTAATAGTCGGGACTCATCACGTTGCCCACCCGGCTCTTCACGTATTCATAGTTAACATCGCGCCATGCGATGGGCACTGCGTTCATCGCCACGATATTGGCGTTAGACTTGTCTTCGTCACCCCACGGTTTGGGCAGACAGAACGTTATCTGTACATCGCCCTGGGCGTGCAGTCCTTCGGTGATACCGAAACTTGCCGTGCCGAGACCGCCGAGGATATGTGGAGGATATTCCCAACCGAACATTAGTATTTTCATAGTTTTCTCCTCCCGATGTTATTTTTGGTAAGTGTAACTTTCAAGCAGTTTCAGCGTGCGCAGTATCTCTGCGACGTTAACTGCAAAGGACATTCCTCCCCGACCGTGGAACGGCGGATTGCCGTCGAACAGTTCCGATATGGTGCCAAGTGCGTGATAGTACATTTCGTCCTCATATCCCACCATCTGGCGTTCGATGAAGCTCAGTCGGGTGCGCTTGTAGAGCTTGAGACACGCCTCCATGTAGAAACCGCCCAGCCACGGCCATGCCGTACCTTGGTGGTATGCGTAGTCACGCTGCGTCTGCGGGCCTACGTACATGGGGTTATAGCCGGAGCTTTTGGGCGAGAGAGTGCGCAGACCCTTGGGAGTCAGCAGCTCGCGGGTGCAGATGTCGAGCACTGTCCGCTTCTGTTCGCGGCTCAAAGGCGAGTATTCAAAGGCAAGAGTGAACACCATATTGGGTCTGACGCTCCAGTCTTTGTAGTCGCCATCGACGTAATCGTGCAGATAACCGTACTCGTTGTAGAACGTATCCACAAACGATTTGCCGCACAGTTCCGCACGCTTCTCAAGGTCGTCGGCCAGTTTCTGCTTGCCGGCCTCGGCGTTCAGTGCGGCGCAGAACTTGAGTGCGTTGTACCAAAGGGCGTTGAACTCCACGATATAGCCCGTGCGCGGCACCACAGGGTGGCCGTTGGCGGTGGAGTTCATCCAAGTTACGGCTCTGTCGCGACCGTTGCTGTAGAGCAGACCGTTGGGGTCGAGCCTCAAATTGGGGTGCTTACCTTTTATTATATAGGCGATAATGTCGTTTATGAGCTTGCCGTACATCTCCATACAGTGCTTGTTGCCGGTGTAGAGCGAGTATCTCTGCATCGCCCACACCGCCCACAGCGGCACGTCAGGCTGCTCCATCTCGTAAATCTTGACCGTCAGCGGCTTGCCTTGCATGAACTCGCGCAGTCCCTTTGCGGCGGTTTTCATCACCAACTCGAAGTAGTCCTGCTCGTCAATGGACAGGGTAAGTCCCGGAAGGGCTATGAACGTGTCGCGGGCACGGCACTTGAACCACGGGTAACCGGCCAGTATGTAGCGCGAATCGTCCTTTTCGTGCAGGTGGAACTGGTGGGCTGCGTTTACGAGACAGTGGAAGAAGTTGTCGCGGGGGGTGCGTTCGTTCATCTCATCCTCAAAGAGTTTCTTGAGTTTCCCGGTGTGTATTTCCGACGTGGAGGCCGAGAAGACGATGCTTTCCCCGTTGCGTATGGACATTTCAAAGTAGCCCGGCACATACAGGTCTTCGTTTGACGCATAGCCGCGTTCCTGTTCCTTGGGGTATTCGACGCCTCTGTACCAGTCGGGGGCGAAGACAAACTCGTTTTTCTTGCTGAACTGCATGTACAGGTCGGGGTATCCGGCGTACATCTTGGTCTTTATGCCGTTGTCAACGCCGAAGTACTCGCGGCTGGCCGTGCCGTTCTCGTGCGTGAACTGGCGCACGCTCCTGAACGCGAGGAAGGGTCGGAAGCGCAGAGTGGTGGCCGAGTGGCTGTCAAGCAGCGTGTAGCGTATGAGAAGGCGGTCTTCGTAGTGCTGGAACACCACCTCCCGCTTCAGTATCACGCCGCCTACGCGGTAGATAGTGGTCGGTACTTTGTTACATTCAAACTCCCTGATGTACTTGTGTCCCGCAGGACTGAAGTTGTTTCCTTGGTATTTGTGCAGCCCGAGGTTGAATTCCGCTCCGTGTTGAATGACTGTAGCGTCAAGGGACGACAGCAATACGTGGTTGTCGTCGTCGAGTTCCGGCACCGGAACGACCAGCAGGCCGTGGTATTTGCGCGTGTTGCAACCCACAATGGTCGAGCACGCGTAGGCACCGGAGCGGTTCGTGCGGAGCAATTCGCGCCTGAGCGACTCTTCAAGGTTCGTTATGGAAGTCCTCTCAAATCGTAAATAGCTCATAGGTACAATGATTTAAGGTCAAAATATCAAAAGTCAGTCTCTCTCTTTAGGCAAGTAGTCCGCCCCAACCGTGCGGGGCGCAGCTTTAACTGTTTCCAAAAGTAGCCATTTTTGTGCTTTTGGCAAAATAAAACCGTGGCTTTTTTTCACAGTGAAGCCTTTTTGTCACATTCTTGACGCGCTTTCCCTCCATTTCCGCCCGGCGGTTTGTGTTCCGAAACCATGATGTATTCGAGCCGAAACAAGGGAGTGTTCGAGTTGGAAAATGGCGCGTTCAATCTTTAAAAAAGGCATATTCGAGCTGAAAAAGGTTCTTCTGAAAAATGCATAGATGCCGCACTTGCAGCAGAATGAGGCACTTGGCGGGGATAGTGGCCTGTTCAGACATGAAAAAGGTTCTTCTGAAAAATGCATAGATGCCGTTCTTTGCAGCAGAAAAAGGCACTTGGAGGGTACGGCACCAGGCATAGCCTCGAAGAGGCTGCACCTCAGTAACCCCATGTGCAGCGTTAGCGGAA
>CAVHML010000155.1:0-5672 GCA_963636905.1 bacterium | reverse complement strand
GAGACCAGAACTTTCGGATGCTCTTCGTAGAAGCCTTTCATAGAAACGGTTTTTGTGGGTTTGACCGAATGAATAGGGGCAAGGCTGCACGTGCAGACGGATGCCTTTGGATTGCTGACGGCTTGGTTTGTGCGGCCAGCCTTGTCCCTATACTATTATATATATGCTTACCAGAAGTAGCAGTAGAACGCTGCGCACAGTGCAACCACACCAAGTGTGGCCACCACATCCCACAGATTCCAGCTCTCACGGATTGCCTTTTTGTAGTCGCCGGTAAAGGTAATGGCTGCAATCTGCTCCTTTGACGGTGCTTTGGTGAAGCAGGAAACCACCACCATGAGTACTATGATGAACACCAGCAGCCAGACTTCGAATATCAGCCAGTTGGTCTGCCAGAACCAGGAGGTGTATTCCCAGAACGCGCCGTCCATGGTTGCTTTGCCGGACTCCGTGACTACGTTGGTGAGAAGCCTTACCATACCGATGAGGAAGCCGCCGATGAGTCCCCATTCTCCGGCCTTCGGAGTAATCTTTTTGGAGAATATACCGAGCGTAAACACTGCCACCATGGCCGGGGCAATCAGGGACTGAATGTCCTGAAGGTACGAATAGAGGTTGCCCATGTTCATCATTATAGGCATCCATGCCAGTCCGAGGAGCACAACCACGACTGTGGCTATACGTCCGACGAGCACATAGTGGGCCTCGCTCATGCCTTTCTTCATGGGTTTGTAGAAGTCTTCAGTGAAAAGTGTTGCACAGCTGTTGAAGAATGCGGCCAGAGAGGCCACAAGGGCGCAGATGAAACCGATGGTCACCACGCCTTTCACTCCTGCGGGCAGGATGTTCTTCACCATCATGGCAAACGCTCCGTCGGTGTCATGGGTGTTGTGGATGTCCATAACGATGCCGCTTCCGGCCTGTTGTGAAAGCGCAAAGGCCACCATACCGGGTATCAGGAACATGAATACGGGCAGGAGCTTGAAGTAACCTGCGGCTATGGTGCCACGGCGCGCGCGCTTCATCACCACTTCGTTGGCCTCTCCCTTAGTCTGACCCAGCACACGCTGTACGATATGCTGGTCGGTACACCAGTACCAGAAGCCTATTATGCTCGCTCCGAGGAACACTACGTAGCCCGGAAACTGCGGATACATCGGGTCTGCGGGGTCGGTATGGAACATGTGTGTCGTGCCGAAGCCGTTGTGGGCGGCGTTACATACGTCCATCATCGTTGACCATCCGGCCGTGATGCTGCCGTTTCCGAGTATGTTAAGGCCGAGGAAGAGCACGAGGAACGAACCTACAATAAGAATAGGTGTCTGTATTGCGGAGAGGGTCATCACGCCCTTCATTCCGCCAAAGACCGTGAAGATGGCCGTAATGACAATCAATCCGATTGCGCCGTACCAGAACGGCAGACCGAGAAGGTACTCAAAGAAGATGCCGCCGGTGAATGCAGTCACTGAAACCTTGGTCAGCACGTAGGCAATCAGCGTGATTATCGAGAGCCATGAGCCTGTGCGCTGTGTGTAACGGAACTTGAGGAAGTCGGGCATCGTTATGATTTTGCCCAGTTTGTTGTTGAGCAGCTGGTAGAAAGGCACGAACAGCCATCCGAGAATCAGTATCATCCATCCCTGCATCTCCCAGTGGGCCATGCCCACGCCGTCCTTTGCTCCTGTGCCGGCAAGTCCCACGAGGTGCTCCGAGCCGATATTTGCCGCAAAAATGGCCGCTCCGATAATGTACCAAGGCTCGCCCTTGCCGAAAAGATAGTCCTGGCTGTCTGCGCCGGCCATCTTTTGCTTGTCTTTCTTGATGCTGCGGTAAACCGCCCATACGATTGCTATGACTCCAATGGCCAGTACGGTCCAGTCAAGCCACATAAATTCGCTTGTATTCCAGTTCATTTGTCGTTTTAATTATTGGTAATTGATTGTTGATAATATTAGATTTTCTTATTTTGTGCTGAACTTGTAAGCCACATGACTGTGGTACTTTTCACCCGGTTTCAGGTAGGGTGACGGCCAGTCTTTCTTGTTCGGAGAGTCCGGATATTTCTGGCTTTCCAGGCAGACGGACACGTGTTTCGGATACTTGATGCCGTGCTTGCAGCTGATGCCCGTGCCTTGGAAGTTGCCTGTATATACCTGTACGCCCGGCTCGTTGGTGAACATTTCGAGCAGTATGCCGGTCTTTGGCGAGTAGAGTGATGCACATACGGCAGTGTCGTCGCCCTTTCCGTCCTTATAAGTGTTGAGACACCAGTTGTGGTCGTAGCCTGACGCGTTGCGAATCTGGTCAAAGGCAGTGTCGTTTATCGTCTTTTCGATTGCGTGTGGCTCGCGGAAGTCCATCGGAGTGCCCTCCACCGGCTTTATCTCGCCCGTTGTCATGTATGTGGAGTCGGCCGGAGTGTAGTTGTCCGCATTGATATAGAGCACCATGTCCATGCCTTCCTTCGACGGGTCGCCGTTCAGGTTGAAGTAACTGTGGTTGGTCATGTTGACAACCGTCTCCTTGTCGGTCGTGGCATCGAAAGATATGTCGAGCGTGTTGTCGCTCAGCAACTTGTAAGTGGCCGTTGCAGTAACCGTACCGGGGAAGTTGTTGTCACCGTCGGGCGACACTATCGTCAGCTCAAGCGTCGTGTCGTTGGGCTGTTTTGCGTCATACACCTGATACATCCAGCCCGACGGGCCGCCGTGGAGGCAGTGTCCGAAGTTGTTTTGCGGCAGTTGGTATTCCTTGCCTTCCACGGTTATCTTGCCTTTGTTGATGCGATTGGCATAGCGACCCACCGACGAACCGTAGTCGCTCGGCGAGTTTACCGTGTCGGCATACTGCGCTATGTTGTCGTAACCCAGCACCACGTCGGTCGGTTTGCCGTCCTTGTCGGGCACAACGAGCGACACTACGCGCCCACCGAAATTGGTTATGCACACTTCCATGCCGCTTTGGTTTTTCAACGTGAACAGTGCGGTCTTCTTGCCGTTGATTGTCGAGTCGAAATCGGCCGGGTTCAGTCCGGACACTGTCGTTTCCGCCTTGTTGCCTGATGCACATGACGCAAGCATTGCCAAGGCAACGCCCGTCATTGCAGCCATTGATTTTGCATTTCTCATTGTCAAAAAGTTATTAGTTGCTGATAAAGATTATCTTATTTGGGTGTAAAAATACAACGAATAATCCAAATGACAAAGGTTTCATGGCAGAAAAAACGGTAAAAGGGTGTTCTTTTTACACTTTTCTTGGCGGTTTAACAACCTTAAACAGTAAACCTGCGCATTTCAGAGGCTGGCTTGGTTTCAACATCCCGGCGATTTGGCTTCAGGAAACAGGCGGTTTACAATGAAAAACCCGGCCACTTTTGACTCAAAACCGGGCGGGTTTTGGGTCAAAAGTGGCCGGGTTGTGGAAGTAACTGCCCGTCAATGACTTACAAAGACGGTCGTTTTGCTGTGCAAAGTGAGGTCTGTTTGACTTGGAAACGGGGCTTCCCGTGCCGCATATCCGGCGTTTTTACAGCTTCACCTTTTTCTTTGCGGCCTTGCTCTCGTTCTGTATGCGGTTGAGAGCCGTCACTACATAGGTGTATTTGGCGCTGCCGTCGGAGTAGGGCAGACGGTAATGGGTGTCATCCGTGACGGCTACAATCTTGGAGGGGTCGTCGGTGTTGATTTTCTCGCCCTTGCCGAACCTGTACACCACGTACTTCGTGGCCTCGTCGCGCCAGTCTTTGCCCTTGGGAGCAGTCCAAAAGAGCACGTAACCGTCTGATGTCCATACGGCTTTCAGCCGCTTCACCTTCTTGGGGCTTTTCTTCTCTATGAACGGCATGGAGGGTTGCAGTGCCGGATGCTTCCAATAGACGGTGCGGAGTATGGTGCCGTACTTGCCAATGTCATCGACCACGGCCTTGGAATACCACAGTACGGTGCCGCCAACGTTTGGGAGGCTGCGGTGGAGTGCGTATTTGGCCGGCATTTGGTTTTGCTTGGGGTTGTCCGTGTCGGCGTATTTCACCGTGCGCTCCACGTCTTCACCGATGAACAGCGGACGGTTGGACGCGTGTCTGTCCCACCAGTTTATCAGAACCTTGTAGTCTGCCGCCGGATGACCTATCTGCCAGTACAGCTGGGGCACGCAATAGTCCACCCAACCGTTGTTGACCCACAGCAGAACGTCTGCGTAGAGGTCATCGTAGTTTTGCAGTCCGTTGGTGTCACTGCCGTTGTCGGCACTCTTCTTGTTGCGGTATATGCCGAACGGAGACACTCCGAATTTGACCCAAGGCTTTATGTTGGCTATGGTATCGTGCAGCTGTTTTACAAACAGGTTCACGTTGTAGCGCCGCCAGTCGGCTATATTGCTTATGCCGTTGGACTTTCGGGCAAACAAGTCCCGGTCGGGTATGGTGGCTCCGGCGGCAGGGTAGGGGTAGAAATAGTCGTCCATGTGCAGTCCGTCGATGTCATAGCGGCGCACAATGTCGGCCACAACGCGGCATATGTACTCTCTGTTCTCGTCAATGCCGGGGTTGAGGATATACTGATTGTCGTATTCAAACACCAAGTTGGGCTTTTTCACTGCGATATGCGATGCGGCGAGAGCGGTAGTGGTCTTGGTCTTAGCCCGGTAGGGGTTGATCCATGCGTGCAGCTCCATGCCCCGCTTGTGGCATTGCTCCACCATCCACTGCAAAGGATCCCAGTAAGGCTGCGGAGCACGGCCTTGCGTTCCTGTGAGAAATCGGCTCCACGGCTCGTAAGGGCTGGGGTAGAGGGCGTCACATTCGGGTCTTACCTGAAATATTATGGCGTTTGCCCCGTCCTTTTGCAGTGCGTCAAGATGTGTGGTCAGTGCGTTTTGCATGGCTGACGTGGACATTCCCTGGAACTGTCCGTTGACACACTGTATCCAAGCCCCACGGAACTCGCGCTTCTGTTGGGCGTTGAGCGTTGAGGGGAGCAGCGTTGCGAGTATGGCCACGAGCATTGCCGCAGCTGTCCTGATGCTTTTTGCGGTGTATGTGCTTGTTTTCATTTCAGATAGTCGTATATATCTTGTGTCCAGTCTTCCCCGTTGATTGTCAGCATGGTGTTTATGCCTAACTTTTCCGCTGCCTCCACGTTGCGTTTCCCGTCATCGAGGAAGAGTGTCTCGGCAGGATTTATGTTCTCACTGCGCAAAACATAATTGAAAAAGGCGGCATCGGGCTTCATTGCCCCACATTTGTAGCTCATGTACAGAGCATCCAGATAGTGTCCGAGCGGCTGGCCTTGTCCGTCAAAGCTGTCACTTAACGCCCATTTCATCATAAACGGGTTGGTGTTGGACACCAGTACCGTGTGAAAGCCCTCGCTGCGGAGCTTCAGAAGTATGTCGAGATTTCGCCTCGGCACCTCCTTGCAGTAGCCCAACCATGCGTGTTGGCACTCCTCCCAGGTAAGTTTCCGTCCGGCAAGTTGGCTCAGTCTGTCCACGAAATCCCTGTCTGAAATGCGTCCGCACTCCAGATCGCCGAAGATACCCGACTGTGTGTATATGTCAAGTTGCTTCCCTGCGTCGGGAAGTCCCAGTTCTTCAAAACGCCTTGTGGCTGTTTCCGGCGAAAGAGTGAGTATTACTCCGCCGAAATCAAACAGTATATTCTTGATTTTACCCAT
>CAVHML010000154.1:0-5716 GCA_963636905.1 bacterium | reverse complement strand
CATGTATGCCTGCGAAATGGCCATGCACGTGCTCGGACTGAAGCAGAGCGACTTCATAAACGAGGTGAAGGACACACTCGGAGTGGCCACCTTCCTGCAAATATCCGAGGGCGGACGCACAATGTTCATATAACCTGCGGTGCGGAAACGCCACGCTATACATTATTATATAAATACACCTGTACATTATCACATAGCACACCTACATTATTAACGCCGCCCTATACATTATTATATAGTACACCAACGGCAACATAACACACTCTCTGATGCAATACACACTCGACATAACCCGCGAACACTGCCCCATGACACTCGTCAGAACGAAGCTGCAACTGGCCAAAATGGCCGAGGGCGACACTCTCGAAGTGTTGCTGCTCGATGGCGAACCGCTGCGCAACATACCCCAGAGCGTGGAGGAACAGGGCTTCAAGGTGCTCTCCGTGGAGCACGTCAGCGGCGATACTCACAAGGTAGTGATAGAGAAATAAGAACCCGAAAGCCCGAAAATAGTAGGCGAAAGATTTGCACACGACACATTTTCTGCCTACTTTTGCATCCGCAAACGGACATTCAGGGGCGTAGCCCAGTTGGTTTAGAGCGCTGCAGTCACATTGCAGAGGTCATCGGTTCGAGCCCGATCGTCCCTACCCTTTGCCCTAACGATGCGGAAAGAGCAATCCGGCACAAGCTGACGGACTGCTCTTTCCGCCTTTTTGTCTCTACAACACGCCATTTTGTCGCCTTTCACGCCATTGGCACGTCCTTTGGAGACCACGCAACAGGCGCACCGCCCCACCCCACACGCCGTGTGGAGGCTGGCAAGCGGCGAGCCGGACAACAAAAAGCAAGAAAGGAGACAACAATATGACATTCGACAAATTCACTATCAAGGCGCAACAGGCGGTGCAAGAGGCCGTCAACGTTGCGCAAGCCAACGGCCAACAGGCCATAGAGCCGATACATCTGCTCAAGGGAGTGATGGTCAAGGCCAAGGACATCACCGACTTCCTGTTCAGCAAGCTCGGGGTTAACGCCGGCCAGATAGCCACTCTCGCCGACCAGGAGGTGCAGCACCTGCCCAAAGTGCAGGGAGGCGGACAGCCTTACATGGCTGGTGACACCAACGCAGTGCTGCAGAAAGCCGTAGAAATGTCGGGCAAAATGGGCGACGACTTCGTGAGTGTCGAGCCGATAGTGCTCGCCTTGCTGACCGTAAACTCCACCGCAAGCCGCATACTCAAGGACGCAGGATGCACCGAGGGCGACTTGAGGACTGCCATAGCCGAGCTTCGCAAAGGACAAAAGGTGCAGTCGCAGTCGGCAGACGACAACTACCAGAACCTGGAACGCTTCGCCAAGAACCTTGTGGAGCAGGCCCGGCAGGGCAAGCTCGACCCCGTGATAGGGCGTGACGACGAGATACGCCGCGTGTTGCAGATACTTAGCCGACGTACAAAGAACAATCCTATACTGATAGGCGAACCCGGTACGGGCAAGACGGCCATTGTCGAGGGACTGGCCGAGCGCATCGTGCGCGGCGACGTGCCTGAAAACCTTAAGGACAAGCAGGTGTATTCGCTCGACATGGGCGCACTTGTGGCCGGCGCAAAGTACAAGGGCGAGTTTGAAGAGAGGCTCAAGGGTGTGATAAACGAGGTGACGAAGAGCGACGGACGCATCATTCTCTTCATCGATGAGATACACACGCTGGTTGGAGCCGGTGCAGGTGAGGGTGCCATGGATGCGGCCAACATACTGAAACCTGCCCTTGCGCGCGGTGAACTGCGCAGCATCGGCGCCACCACATTGAACGAATACCAGAAGTATTTCGAGAAGGACAAGGCGCTGGAGCGCCGCTTTCAGACCGTCACAGTGGATGAACCCGACGAGCTAAGCGCCATAAGCATACTGCGGGGGCTTAAGGAACGCTACGAAAACCACCATAAAGTACGTATCCAAGACGATGCTTGTATCGCTGCCGTAAAGCTGTCCGAACGGTACATAAGCGACCGTTTCCTGCCCGACAAGGCCATAGACCTGATGGACGAAGCGGCTGCCAAGCTGCGCATGGAGCGCGACTCCGTGCCCGAAGAGCTTGACGAGACGACCCGCAAACTGAAGCAACTGGAGATAGAACGCGAGGCCATCAAGCGTGAAAACGACACCGAGAAGATTGAAAAACTCAACAAGGAGATAGCCGAACTGCGCGACAGCGAGAAGCAGTTCCGTGCGAAATGGGAAGGCGAAAAGGCTCTTGTCAACAAGATACAGGACGACAAACAACAGATGGAGAGCCTGAAACTGGAGGCTGAACGTGCCGAACGCGACGGCGACTACGGGCGTGTGGCCGAGATAAGGTACAGCAAACTGAAGTCTCTCGCCGACGACATTGAGCACATTCAGCAGCAGTTGCGCCAGACACAGGGCGCAGGAGCCATGGTGCGCGAGGAGGTTACGGCCGACGACATAGCCGAAGTGGTGAGCCGGTGGACGGGCATACCTGTCACAAGGATGATGCAGAGCGAGCGCGAAAAGCTGCTCCACCTGGAGGAAGAGCTGCACAAACGCGTGATAGGTCAGGAAGAAGCCATCCGCGCAGTGAGCGATGCCGTGCGCAGAAGCCGCGCCGGACTGCAGGATCCCAAGCGACCTATAGCCTCTTTCATATTCCTCGGCACCACGGGAGTGGGCAAGACAGAGTTGGCAAAGGCACTGGCCGAGTATCTGTTCAACGACGAAACGATGATGACGCGAATAGACATGAGCGAGTATCAGGAGAAGTTCAGCGTGTCAAGGCTCATCGGTGCGCCTCCCGGATACGTAGGCTACGACGAGGGAGGCCAGCTCACCGAGGCCGTAAGGCGCAAGCCATACTCCGTAGTGCTGTTCGACGAGATAGAAAAGGCGCACCCCGACGTGTTCAATATCTTGCTTCAGGTGCTCGACGACGGGCGGCTTACCGACAACAAGGGGCGCACCGTGAACTTCAAGAACACCATTATAATAATGACGTCCAACCTCGGCAGCCAGTTCATACAGCAGCAATTCGAGGGCTTGACCGATGCTAACCGCACCAAAACCATAGCGGAAACCAAGGCCGGAGTGATGGAAATGCTCAAGAAGACCATACGCCCGGAGTTTCTCAACCGTATAGACGAGACCATCATGTTCCTGCCCCTTGACAGGCAGGAGATAGAGAAAGTGGTGGCATTGCAGCTCAACAGCGTCAAGAAGATGCTCGAACCGCAGGGCTTCACGCTCAACGTCACCGACGCAGCCATACGTTATCTGGCCGGCGAAGGCTTCGACCCGGAGTTTGGAGCGCGCCCCGTGAAGAGGGCAATCCAGCGTCTGGTGCTCAACGACCTGTCGAAGAAGATACTCGCCGAGGAGGTTTCGCGCGACAAACCCATCGTCATCGACGCCAACGGAGCCGGACTGCAGTTCCGCAACTGACGCTCCGCATTGACGCCAAAGATTTGCTAAGGCATTATCAAACCGAGATTATATCCCAAGGGCTGCACCGCCAAATAAGCGGTGCAGCCCTTTTCTTTTGGTTAAATGCGTGGATGAATGCCATTACCATCTTGGCTTCGAAGATGCCGCATCTCTGTAATCCCATGTGAAGCGAAGCGGAACGTGGGGTAATAACATTTGCGCAATATGTCGGCTTCGAAGATGCCGCATCTCTGTAACCCCATGTGAAGCGAAGCGGAACGTGGGGTGTGTATAGACAGAAGGAACATCGGCTTCGAAGATGCCGCACAGGTAGCACAGAGGCATACTTGCCCATGCTTCACTCTACACTCTCCATGTAGCCTTATGTGCGGCATCTTCGAAGCCGATATTTTGTCCTATATCCTAAATCCCCATGTTCCGCTAACGCTGCACATGGGGTTACAGAGATGCAGCCTCTTCGAGGCTATACCCACAGGCGTAAGGTATCAAACAACCCTATACTGCATCGTAAGCCACGCCTCCCCGTGACTATATCCCACGATATAAATCACAAACCGCCCGTTTACGACCCGTAAATGCCACAGTTAGCCACCGTAAATGCCGCAGTTAGCCACCGTAAATGCCGTGTCTTTCAAGGCGCAAGCCCATTCTTGATTAAATGAAGAATGGAGAGTGAAAAATGAAGAATGAAAGTTTGCTTGTGCGCTTGTTTGCCTGTGCGCAGCATTCTTCATTCTTAATTTTTCGTTCTTCATTCAAGCGCAGCCCATTCTTCACTCTTCACTCAAGCACGCCCCACTGTTTGAAATCCTTGGACGTTAACTTTGTTTAACTGCGGAGTCGGCTGTTGTCTGTCATATTCTTTTTATTTTTGCATACAAACCTAATGTTTTAAGGCAAGAATGGCCTGACTACTAACAGCTTTTTATAAGCTCTATATACATTGTTAAACTTACTTATTACAACATTATGGGAAAAACAAACTCGCTATTATTGGCGTTTGCCCTGCTCGGAAGTTCCGTCGGGGCATGGGCGCAGACGGATGGCACGTACTATCTGTACGACTCTTCAACAGGACAGTTCCTGTCTCGCGGTGACAGTTGGCACACCCGCGCCGTATTAAGCCCTGCCGGCAGCCCTCTCGAATGGAGTTCCTCCGCCAAAACCCTCCATTTCCTTGACATTAACAATGCAAGTTCATACCTCTTTGCGACTAACGACGGCTACACCTATACGGACAATACGAACAACAACACATGGGAGTTTGTCAGCACTGACGACGGTTACAAGCTAAAGAATGTAAACAAAGGAACTTATACCGCCAAGGTTACACCAGCATTCACTGAACAATACGACTATGCAGTGTCACAGACTTCCTCCGAAGCCGACGCTATAGTCTGGAAACTGCTTACTCCAGAGCAATACAAGGCCAAGTTGGCCGAAAGAGTGACATCTTTTATATATAAGGATGTTATAGACAAGGCCGGCTTGAACTGCACTACTGACAATTTTCTGGCCACTTTGGCATCAGACTCCTACAAGTCGAGCGACGTTACCTCAAGCGTTGCCTCCTCAACAATCACCCAGTCTGAATGGACAGTGGGAGGCAAGCATGGCAATGAGACTTCCGATCCCGGCAATTGGAGCGCTTGCGAAGTTTATCAGCGCTGCGGCTTCATCACGAGAACCGTGACAGGACTGCCCAAAGGCATATACAAAGTATCTCTGAACGGCTTTGAACGTTACACGGGCTATGCCACTTGCAACACAAACGAAGCCACAGGCGTGGAATATACCACATCTTTCCTGCGCGCAAACTCTTCTTCCGTAGGTTTGAAGTCATGGTACAGCGACAAAACTGACACAAGCGACCCCAACGATGTATCACAAGCAAAGGCAAAGTTCGCCGCCGGCAAATATCCAAACGAGGTGTATTGCTATGTGGGTGACGACAACAAGCTGCAAATATCTGTCAATTATATGTCAGCCTACGCCGGTGGCCGTTGGGTAATGTTCAACAATCTGAAAGTAACCTACTATGCTTCAACAGCCGAGTTTAACGCTGCCTTGCAGCAGGCAAAAGAAGCCAAAGCCAACAACATTTATTCAAATGTCAAAGGCAAGGAACTTACCGAGCTGAACGCACTTATTGACGAATACACAACCACTCCCACAGACCTTACAACGGCCATAACAAAGCTGACTGAAGCTACCACAGCCTTTACATCTGCCAAAGACGCTTACGACGCATTGG
>CAVHML010000153.1:0-5718 GCA_963636905.1 bacterium | reverse complement strand
CGTAACTTTGCAGCAGGATAAAAGATTGTAAACAATGGACATACAAACAGTGGCGGTACAGATGATCGCCTTGTTCTTGCTGGTTATCGCGGGCTATGTGTCCCGCAAATGCGGCCTGATGGGTCAGGATTTCGACCGCAAGCTGTCTAATTTCGTGATACAAGTGACCGCCCCGTGCCTCGTGATTGCCTCGACCATGGGCGACGTGATGCCCGACCGCAGCCACATACTGCCCCTGTTGGGAGTCGGAACGGCCACCTATGCTGTGCTCATCTCGCTGGCTTACGTTCTGCCGAGGTTCATGCCGGTGAAGGAGTCCGACCGTGGGATGTACAGTTTCATGCTCACCTTTGCCAACGTGGGGTTCATCGGCTACCCGATTGTAGCCTCAATCTTCGGCCACAGTGCGGTGTTCTACGCCTGCATACTCAACGCTCCCAACACGCTGACCATCTTTGTATGGGGCGTAATGTTCGTCACTGGCGACAAGGCTGGCAAGTTTAACCCCAAGCTACTGCTGTCTCCGGCCATGATAGCCACCTACATTTCCATCGTAATCGTGGCGTTCGGCTGGCGCGCACCGTCGTTTATAGCCCAGCCGTTCACGCTTTTGGGCAACATGACCGTACCTGCCGCGCTGCTGGTGATAGGCTCCAGCATAGGCGGAATGCCCGTCAGGCAGATGGCGGGCAATGCCGGAACATACGTAATGTGCCTCTTCCGTCTGCTACTGCTGCCCGTCGGGCTGTTCTATCTGTTCCGTCTCTTCGGCGTGGATGCGCAGATTGACGCCATCAACGCCGTGCTTATAGGCATGCCGGTGGCCTCTTTCGGCACGATGTTCTGCATGAAATACAACAAGGACACCACGGTTATGACCCAGGGAACGTTCCTTTCCACCGTCCTGTCGGTCGTCAGCATACCGCTACTGGCGCTCATAATCACGTGAAAGGCGGCCTCCGAGACGGCAAACCCGCCCTGACACGAGCATAAAACCAACCATAATACAAACAAAAAGAGAACCTTATGAACAGAATTTGCGAACTTTTCGGTATACAATATCCCGTCATACAGGGCGGAATGGTGTGGTGTAGCGGCTGGCGACTGGCCTCCGCTGTGAGCAATGCCGGCGGTCTGGGACTGCTCGGAGCCGGTTCCATGCACCCCGAAACACTGGTTGAGCACATCAGAAAGATGAAAGAGGCCACGCAAAAGCCGTGGGGAGTGAACGTACCACTTATGTACCCAGAGATTGACCGCGTTATTGACATACTCATAAGCGAGGGCGTAGGCATAGTGTTCACCTCGGCTGGAAGTCCCAAGAAATATACCTCAAAGCTGCACGAGGCCGGCATCAAGGTGGCACACGTGGTGTCGAGCAGCAAGTTTGCGGCCAAATGCGAGGAGGCAGGGGTCGATGCAGTGGTTGCAGAAGGCTTTGAGGCAGGCGGTCACAACGGTCGTGAGGAGACCACTACGATGACTCTGATACCGCAAGTGCGGCGTGCCACGTCATTGCCCCTTATCGCAGCAGGCGGTATAGCGAGTGGCGAGGCCATGCTGGCAGCCATGACGCTCGGAGCAGAGGGCATACAGGCAGGCACTCTCTTTGCCCTTTCGGAGGAGAGTTCGGCCGCAGAGGAGTTCAAGAAGCGCTGCATCACGCTCGCCGAGGGCGACACCATGCTCTGTCTGAAAAAGGTTTCGCCCACGCGGCTCGTAAAGAACGAACTGTTCAACAAGGTCGTTGAGGCAGAAGACCGTGGAGCTTCGGCTGACGAACTGCGTGAGTTGCTCGGCAAGGCGGCATCGAAGCGCGGCATATTCGAGGGCGACACCGACAGCGGAGAGCTGGAAATAGGGCAGATAGCGTCGGCCATAAAGGAGATAAAGCCCGTGGCTGACATAATGAAGCGCATAATTGCCGAGTTTGAAGAGGCCAAGACATTGGTGGCCGGCATAAGTTTCTGATGTCAAAACCATCCGCCTTACCGCTTTTTTTTCATATCTTTGCAATGTATAAACAGCACTGCCTGACATGACAAAAACTATAATTGCCGGCCCTTGTGTCATAGAATCTGCCGAGTTACTCGACACCGTGGCCAAGGAAATAGTAAGGATAAACAACAAACTGGGCACAGATATAATCTTCAAAGCCTCGTTTGACAAGGCCAACCGCACCTCCATAACGTCGTTCAGAGGTCCCGGAATAGACAAAGGGTTGCAGATGCTGGCCGATGTAAAGGCAAAGTACGGACTGAAACTGCTCACAGACATACACGAAAGTTGGCAGGCCAAGCCCGCAGGAGAAGTGGTTGACGTGGTGCAGATACCGGCTTTCCTATGCCGACAGACCGACTTGCTCGTGGCTGCCGCCCGGACTGGCAAGACGGTAAACATCAAGAAAGCACAGTTTCTGAGCGGCAAGGACATGCGCTATCCCGTGGAAAAGGCCAAGGAAGCGGGTGCCGGAGATGTGTGGCTCACCGAGAGAGGCAACACATTCGGCTACAATAACCTTGTTGTAGACTTCCGCAACATACCCGATATGCTGGAGATAGTGCCCAAAGTGATAATGGATTGCACCCACAGCGTGCAGCGTCCCGGTGGTGCTGACGGCAAGACAGGGGGCGACAGGCGGTTTGTTCCGCAGATGGCCATGGCCTCCAAGGCGTTCGGGGCTACGGGTTGGTTCTTTGAAGTCCACCCCCAGCCCGACCTCGGGCTTAGCGATGCGGCCAACATGCTGGAGCTTGACAAGCTGGAAGGGCTTGTTGCAAAGCTCATAGCCGACGATTAAAGACAAACTACTATGACAGTCAAGGACTATGCAATAGGTTGTATCAAGGACGAAGCGCAGGCTTTGCTCGACCTGATACCGCAGATAGACGACAATTTCGACAAGGCCGTTGACCTTATCTACCACTGCCACGGCAAGGTGATAGTGACTGGTGTGGGCAAAAGCGGCCACATAGGGGCGAAGATAGCGGCAACGCTGTCGAGCACAGGCACACCCTCGTTCTTCATCAACCCCCTCGACGTGTATCACGGCGACCTCGGAGTGATGACCAAGGACGATGTTTGCCTCGCCATCTCCAACTCCGGGCAGACTGACGAGCTGCTTCGTTTCATCCCAATACTACTCCACATGGAGGTACCCATAATAGGTATGAGCGGCAACCCGAAGTCCTTGCTGGCCAAATACTCCACCTGCCACCTCAATGTGAGCGTGAAAAAGGAAGCCTGTCCGCTCAATCTTGCGCCGACAAGTAGCACTACGGCCACTCTGGCAATGGGTGACGCTCTGGCAGTGGCCTTGATGCAGGTGAGAAACTTCCAGCCAAGAGACTTCGCACAGTTCCATCCGGGTGGTGAGCTTGGCAAACGTCTGCTCACAACGGCACAAGACGTGATGCATACCGCCGACATGCCCGTCATATCCCCGGAGATGCACCTCGGCGAAGCCGTCATTCTGGTGAGCAAAGGTAAGCTCGGCATGGGTGTGGCAGAGCGTGACGGCAAGGTTGTGGGACTGATAACCGACGGAGACATACGCCGTGCGATGGAGAAATGGCAGGCAGAGTTCTTCGACCGCACCGTTTCTGACATAATGACCACCAATCCGAAGTGCGTGAGTCCGCAGATGAAGATAACCGAGATACAGCAGATAATGAACAAATACAAGATTCACTCCGTTCTTGTGGTCAATGGCGAAGGTTGTCTGCTCGGTATTGTCGACCATTATTCGTGCATGATATAACGCAAAGATGAGACTTTTTGCGCTAATCTTCGCCTTTCTGACAGGAGCAATAGGCTCAAAAACTCTGGCAAACGACTCCATAGCGTCGGAAACGAGCGACTCCGCCATAGTGAAAGTGCTGGAAAAGGAGGGCGTAACGTTCACCGACAACAATAGCGTTGCCCTGCTTATGAGTGGGCAAGAGAAGTTTGACGATATGTTTGAGGCCATTCGTCAAGCCAAAAGCAGCATACATCTTGAGTATTTCAACTTCCGTGCCGACTCCATAGCGTCCGAGTTGTTCGAGCTATTGTACCGGAAAGCCGAGGAAGGTGTGGAGGTCAGAGCGCTTTTCGACGGTTTCGGCAACAGTTCCAACAACCGTCCGTTGCGCAAGAAGCATCTGGAGGAGTTGCGCAAACGCGGCATCCAGATTTATGAGTTTGACCCTATACGCTTCCCCTGGATTAACCACGTGTTTACAAGAGACCACCGCAAGATTGTAATCATAGACGGTAATGTGGCCTATACGGGCGGCATGAACGTGGCCGACTACTACATTACAGGTACAAAGAAGGTGGGTTCGTGGCGCGACATGCACTGCCGCATAGAGGGAGGGGCGGTAAGCCAGCTGCAAATGATATTCTCCCGGATATGGGAAAAGGTGACTGGCGAGGACATCTGGAAGCCTGAATACTTCAGAGCGTACAGTCCGGTGGAGATAACCGGCCTCAAAGCCGACACAGACTCTACCGCCGGCCACAAAATGGTGGGCATCATAAACCGTGAACCCCGCAAGACCAACGCCATAATGCGCACGTTCTACCTCGAAGCAATCAATAGTGCGAAAGACTCTATCAAGCTGATAAACCCCTACATGACGCTCAGCCACAAGCTAAAGAAGGCTCTCAAGGAGGCTGTGAAGCGAGGCGTGAAGGTGGAAATAATGGTGTCGGCCCACAGCGACATACCGCTTACACCCGACTGCGTGTTCTACAACGTTCACAAACTGATGAAAAAAGGGGTGGATGTGTGGCTCTACCAACCGGGATTTCACCACTCCAAGGTGATAATGGTTGACGGCAGATACTGCACAGTGGGCAGTACCAACCTCAACTCGCGCAGTCTGCGCTTCGACTACGAGGAGAATGCGGTTATAATAGACAAGCCTACGACCCGTCAACTGGACGATATGTTCGACCGCGACAAGCTCCAGAGCGTTTATCTGACGCAGGAGGTGTGGAACAAGACACGCTCTCCGTGGAAGAAGTTTGTGGGATGGTTCGCCCATCTGCTCGCCCCGTTCCTGTAAACAAGTGGTTCTGTAAGTCTGTTTTGGCATATCTATAAATCAGCGTTGGCATACACACGCGTCAAAAGCTCGAAGTTATCATGCAGCGCAACACGGCAGTTTCGATAAGCAAGGGCATCGCCATAATACTGATGGTGATGGGGCACGCCAGTTGTCCGGGGCGTTTGTGCTCGTTCATCTACGAGTTTCACATGCCTCTGTTCTTCTTTTTCGCCGGTTTTTTCTTCTCCACAAAGTACCTGAACGACGAGTCCACGTTCGTGAAACGGCGCATAAAGGGTCTCTACGTGCCGTTCGTCAAGTGGTCAGTGATGTTTCTGCTGCTCCACAACCTGTTTTTCAAGATCGGAATACTCAACGAACAATACGGCAATGCAGCGGGAGGGGTGACGCATCCGTACTCGTGGCACGTCATGCAGCAACGCCTTTGGAACATCATAACGGGCATGGGCAGCTACGATGAGTTCATTGCCGGAGCCTTTTGGTTCTTCCGGGCACTGCTCGTTGCCTCGATTCTGTATCTCGTATTGTTCAAACTGTTCAGCCATGTTGCCTCTCGGTACGGCAAAAGCACGAACATAAACGTCATTGCGTCACTCGTTTGCGCAACAACACTGCTGCTTGCCGCATGGCAAACGGGCGAGGGGCTGCGCGTAAGCACCCTTGT
>CAVHML010000152.1:0-5723 GCA_963636905.1 bacterium | reverse complement strand
CTCTCGGTGCTATCGGCTGTAGCCACGACCCTCGGAGTTACCTCTTGCATGGGAGTGTAAGAGAACGAAGAGTGAAGAACGTTTGAAAGTGAAGAACGAAGAATGAAGAACGAAGAATGAAGAACGAAGAATGCTGCGCACAGGCAAACAAACCGCATAAGCAAACTTTCATTCTTCATTCCTCATTCTTCATTCAAATGGCGCAAGCCATTCTTCACTCTTCACTCTTCACTCTTCACTCTTTTTTATTTCATTTTTGCGCCGCTGCGCAAGATAAACTTCACCTTCTTTCCCTTCGGAACCGTGGGCTTTGTCCACTCGCCCTTGAACAGCTGAATGGTGGTTTTCTTGCCTTCCGGGGCGGCATCCACAGCATCCTGCACCTTAAAAAAGTCGCCACAACCGTTTCTTGCCACCGCAAAGTCGTAGTCAACGCGGCGTTTCTTCAGCGCAGGTATTTCCTTTGCCACCGCATCGGCCAGCAGTTTGGCCACCACGTGTGCGCCATATATATTATAATGCGTGTTGTCTTCGCGTCCTTTCGGTATGGATGGTTCCTCACCGGGCAGGAACCACATGTGGAGTTTCTTAGACTTTTCGCGCCCCAATCCCTGCTCCAAGTTGTGCGTTATGGTGTTCGCATCTATGAAAACCACGCCCATCTCCTTGGCCACATTGCGAGGAGAGAAACGATAGTCGCCGTGGGTGTCGTAGAGAGTGTCGCCCTCTTCGGGTTTTACTTTCGAAGCCACGGTATTGCGCAGAGCCTCGTCATCGTCGTTTTTGGGTGTTTTTTTGAAGAAATTGCGGCGCACCACGCAGTTGAACAGCACGGGTATGCCACCCTTTTCACGCGTTTCGCGCACAAATTTGCGCAGGTTTTCGTCGAAAGTAGTGCCGGGGTCTGTGTGTCGGTCAGCCTTAGGCTTCTCGTCGTTGTGGCCAAACTGTATGAAGACATAGTCGCCCGGCTTTATCAGGTCGAGCACTTTCTGCCAGCGTCCCTCATTGATAAAACTCTTTGACGAGCGTCCGTTCACCGCATGATTATCTACTTTCACTCCGTCATCGAAGTAGCATTGCAGCACCATGCCCCATCCGCGTTCGGGACTGCCGTGGTTTATGTTTTTGTTTGCCATGGTTGAGTCGCCTATCATAAAGATTGTAGGCACATGGTCTTGCTTGAAAGCCGTCAGAACCAGCAGGAGTACTGCGGCCAAAGAGATGTTTCTTAGTCTGTTCATTTTAGGTTTGTTGGTCTTTAAGTTTGTTTGTCAGTTGTGTAGAAACCCAACAAGGGGCATCGCAAGAGCGACAACCCCTTGTCCGTAGGTGTAGTATGCGATTGGTTTTACTTCAATATTGCGGCCACAAGTTCGTCTGGAGTGACCATCCGTTGCTCACCCGTGGCCATGTTCTTGAGTGTTATTTTGCCCTCGGCTATCTCGTTTTCGCCAGCCAGAGCCACGTAAGGCACGCTCTTGGCATTGGCATAGGCCATCTGCTTCTTCATTTTCGCCCCGTCGGGATATATCTCGGCACGTATTCCAGCCTTGCGAACCGCCGCCGCAATGGGCATACAATAGGCCGTTTCCTTGTCTCCGAAGTTGATGAAAAGCAGCTGAGTGCCGCCTACAGCCTCCTTGGGATAGAGGTCGAGAGCATTGAGAACGTCGAATATGCGGTCGGCACCGAACGAGATGCCCACTCCGCTAAGACCGGGCATACCGAATATACCGGTGAGATTGTCGTAGCGTCCGCCTCCCGTGATGCTGCCCATGGGCGTGTCGAGAGCCTTAACCTCAAAGATTGCACCCGTATAATAGTTGAGTCCGCGTGCGAGAGTGAGGTCAAACTCGATGGCATTGTTCAGTCCTGCGGTCTTCAGAGTGTCGAGAATGAAGCGAGTTTCCTCCACTCCCTTCAGTCCGACCTCGCTGTCTTTCAACACATCCGCTATGGTTGCGAGCTTTTCGTCGTTGCTTCCGCTGAGCGAAATGATGGGCTGCAACTTAGCCACAGCCTCGTCAGACAGTCCGTTGCCACGCAGTTCTGCGTTCACATTGTCCAGTCCGATCTTGTCGAGCTTGTCGATTGCCACAGTTATATCAACTATCTTGTCGGGCGCCCCGATAGCTTCGGCAATACCAGTGAGTATCTTCCGGTTGTTTATCTTTATCACGACCCTTACGCCAAAGCGTGTGAACACGGTGTCAACTATCTGCATCAGCTCAACCTCATTCAACAGAGAGTCGCTGCCAACCACGTCCGCGTCGCACTGATAGAACTCTCTGTAGCGTCCCTTCTGCGGTCTGTCGGCACGCCATACGGGCTGTATCTGGTAGCGTTTGAACGGCAGTTGAAGCTCGTCCCTGTGCATTACCACATAGCGGGCAAAAGGCACGGTCAGGTCATAGCGCAGCCCCTTTTCGCAAAGGCGTGCGGCGAGGTGCAGCGAGTTGCGCTCCTGCAAGTCCTTCTCATCGACTTTCGACATGAAGTCGCCGCTGTTGAGCACCTTGAACAGCAGTTTGTCGCCCTCCTCGCCATACTTTCCCATCAGCGTCTGCAGGGTCTCCATGGCCGGGGTTTCTATCTGTTGGAAGCCATACAGGGCATATACCGACCGTATAGTGTCGAATATGTAGTTGCGTTTGGCCATCTCGACGGGCGAGAAGTCACGGGTTCCCTTCGGTATGCTTGGTTTCTGTGCCATTTATTTCCTCACGATTGTCTGGTCGCGATCGGGACCTATTGATATTATCTTGATGGGTGTTTCAAGCTCAGTCTCCAGGAATTTGATATAATCGCTGAACTCTTTGGGGAACTGCTCCTCGCTTGTGAACTTCGTCATGTCGGTTTTCCATCCGGGAAGCTCCTTATAGACCGGTTCGATGCCCTCTTCTATGTTGTAGGGGAAGTAGTCTATCTGCTTTCCGTGCTGCTTGTAGGCCACGCAAGCCTTTATGTTTTCGAAGCCGTCGAGCACGTCGCTCTTCATCATAATGAGCTGTGTCACTCCATTAACCATTATGGCATATTTCAAAGCCACGAGGTCTATCCATCCGCAACGGCGTTCACGACCCGTAACGGCACCGTATTCGTGACCCAGCTGGCGTATCTTGTCGCCCGTTGAGTCGAACAGTTCCGTGGGGAAAGGACCAGCTCCCACGCGCGTACAATAGGCTTTCATTATGCCAAACACCTCACCTATCTTGTTGGGACCTATGCCCAGCCCGACGCAAGCGCCGGCACAGATGGTGTTGGAGGACGTTACGAAGGGGTAAGAACCGAAGTCCACATCGAGCATAGTGCCCTGTGCGCCTTCGCAGAGCACGCTGTTGCCGCTCTTGAGCAGGCGGTTTATCTCGTGCTCGGAGTCCACTATTTCGAAGCGGCGCAGGTATTCTATGCCCTCCATCCACTTCTTTTCCACCTCGGTTATGTCGTATTCATAGCCCATAGACTTGAGTATCGCCTCGTGACGCGCCTTGTGCTCGGCATATTTCTGGGCGAAATTCTCGAATATGTCGCCCACTCTCAGTCCGTTACGCGACACTTTGTCGGTGTAGGTAGGGCCTATTCCCTTGCCTGTGGTGCCCACTTTGCTCTTGCCCTTGGCCGCTTCGTAGGCGGCATCGAGCACCCTGTGGGTCGGCATGATAAGGTGTGCCTTCTTGGAGATGTGCAGTCGGCTGCGCAAATCGTGGCCGCTGGCCTCAAGCGCCTTTGCCTCTTCCATGAACAAGTCGGGTGCCAGCACCACTCCGTTGCCTATTATGTTGACCTTACCGCCCTGGAAAATGCCCGAAGGAATGCTCCTGAGCACATATTTCTGTCCTTCAAACTCCAGCGTATGCCCTGCATTGGGACCTCCCTGGAAGCGTGCTACCACGTCATACTGCGGTGTCAGCACATCGACAACCTTGCCTTTGCCCTCGTCGCCCCACTGCAGGCCAAGGAGAACGTCTATCTTTCCTTTGCTCATAACTACTGATTATCTTTTGTTTTTCTTTTCTTTGCACTGTTTTTCTGTCGGGTTTGCCGAGCCTGACAGTTGCGGCACACACCATATATATATAATGTAAAGCCGTCCTTGCGGAACTTTTTAAGTTGCAACCCGTTGACTGCCGCCATGATTTCCGGTGACTTTATCTCCGTAACCTTGCTGCACACGGTGCATATCTGGTGGCAATGGCTGTTGTTGTCGTAGCATGCTTCGTAGCGCGTAGTGCCCTGAAACCTGTGACGGATAACCAGTCGCAGCTCCATAAACAGCTTCATCGTGTTGTAGAGTGTGGCCCTGCTGACCGGAAAGTGTGCATCTTCGACGAGCTTTGCGCCGAGTTCTTCGAGTGTGAAGTGGCCGTTGATGCTGTAAACCGCATCGAGTATGGCGTATCTTTCAGGCGTCTTCCTGTGGTTGCTCAGCTCCAGATAACTGGTAAGTATCCGCCTTACGGACGCTTTCACGCTGTCTTTCATTGTCAGTTCCCATTCATAAACCGCACAAAATTAATACATTTTATTCAGAACCTGTCCGCATAAGGCTAAAAAAGTTCCAGTCCGACACTTCTCAATGCGCTTTTTGCCAGACGCTCATACACCAGTCCCAATTCGGCAAAGCGCAACGCACTTGCCATGGCTGCCTTCCTTACGGCTATAGAGCCGCCCTGCAAGGCTGCCTGAAGCTGGTCTATGTATTCGTTGATGCCCCGTTCGTTGGGTTCCTGCCCGTTCATAAAGAGGCGCGAAAGCACGTGGAAGCCGCACAGTTGGTAGAGTTCCTTGTCGGAAGCCATCCACTGGTAAGCCTTTTCCGCCGCAAACGGCAGGTGCTGATAGAGGTTTAGCGATGCCAGCTCGGCCATTTCCTGCGACCGGGTCTGCTCCATCCAGATGTCAACCACCTCGGGCAGCATCCTTTCGGGCGGCATCAAGAGGGTGGCAAGCACCTTGCATTCCCTCACATCTTCCTTCCACAACTCTATGGCAAGGTCGTAATCCTTGCCTATCTCCTTGGCTTTCGCCTTGAGCATGGGCAGCGAAGCTCCCCAGTTCACGTGGTATTCCAGTCCCTTGTCGCGCATTGACTGTGCTGCAACTCCATTCATCATCATGCGAAACGACCGTTTTATCTCCTTGAGGCGTTCCCCTGTTCTCTCGTCCATTGTGCTTTACAGTATTTTCCTGCCGTTTCCGCCGTCCTGTGCGGCCTCTCTGCGGCAGCAAGGCACGGTTCCGGCTTGGCAAAAATACGAAATTTATCCGTGGAAACGGCACTCTGCGCCGGTTATCTTGCCCCGTTTCCGTGATACAGTCCCCGGTTTTGCGATACTGACCTTCGGTTTTGCGATACAGACCGTGCCTTTTGCAATGGGACTCCGGCGTTGCGCCGGGATAAAACGGCCCTTCCGTTAAATGTATAGATGCCACTCTTTGCAACATAAGGAAGTGCTTGGAGTGGATGGCAGCCTGTTCAGGCGTGAAAAACGGTTCTTCAGTTAAATGTATAGATGCCACTCTTTGCAACATAAGGAAGTGCTTGGAGTGGATGGCAGCCTGTTCAGGCGTGAAAAACGGCTCTTCAGTTAAATGTATAGATGCCACTCTTTGCTGCAAAAGGGAGCACTTGACGGATACGACGCGGGCATAGCCTCGAAGAGGCTGCACCTCAGTAACCCCATGTGCAGCGTCAGCGGAACGTGGGGGATTAAGATACA
>CAVHML010000151.1:0-5731 GCA_963636905.1 bacterium | reverse complement strand
ACCAGACCTTGTCTCCAGCTTTGGAGAGCGTGACCTTAGTGCTGCCTACGGTGAAGTCCTCCCAATTCGTACCGTCAGTGGAGTAACGCAGGTAGATGGTAGGGCCGCTGGTGCTGGTCATGCTGACCGTGGCATCGTTCTTGGCAGCTTCAACGTAGAAGTATTCAACTTGATTCACACAGTTCCACCCTTCCGGAATTCCGCTCGTGGAATCGGTCGGCAAGCTGAGGCTCTTGCTTTTATAGACGGTTCCGGAAGAAGCGACACCGGAAAGCCAATCTTTAAAGGCATCGGTTGCAGTTGTCGTGGCTTTGACTGTGACGCTATTCAGGTTCGTGCAGCCGGAAAACATCTCGTAGTAGCATTGCTCTGCAAGAGTTTCTGCCGGAAGCTCGGGTGCTGAGGTGAGTTTGGTGCAATTCTGGAACATTTGCTGATAGCAGTATTTCGCAAGAGTCTTTGCCTGGAGTGCGGGGGCTTCAGTAAGGGAAGTACAGCCGTAGAACATCCACTGGCAGCATTGAGATGCAAGACTTTCTGCCGAAATGGTCGGGGCGGTTTCGAGAGCTTCACAGCCGTAGAACATCTGGTTGTAGCAGCCTGATGCAAGCGTTTTTGCCGGAAGAGAACTCGGAACGGTCTTGAGCTTGGTGCAGCCCTGGAACATTGATGCACAGCAGCTATTGTCGAGCGTTGTTGCTAAAAAATCCGGTGCTGCGGCAAGAGAGGTGCAGCCTTGGAACATCCCATAGTAGCAGTATTTCGCAAGAGTTGTCGCCGGAAGAGAACTCGGAACGGTCTTGAGCTCGGTGCAGCCCTGGAACATCTCGTAGTAGCAGTATGATGCAAGCGTTGTCGCAGGAAGGGTCGTCGGTGCCTTGGTGAGTTTCTCACAGCCCTTGAACATCAGGCCGTAGCAGTATGATGCAAGCGTTGTCGCATTAAGTTCCGGTGCAGCAGTAAGCTTGGTGCAGCCTTGGAACATCCCATAGTAGCATCGCTCGGCAAGGGAGGTCGCGGAGAGTGCCGGGACTCCGGTGAGGGAAGTGCAGCCTGAGAATAACTGCCGGTAACAGTCATTGGCGAGTGTGGCGCTCGGGAGCGAAAGATTTTCCGCACTTATGAGACCTGTGTTGTCGGAGAACAGCTTATAAAACGTGTAGGTGGCATTTGCGCTGCCGTCAGAGCTGAGGTCGCTGACTCCGCCGGAATCTGAGAGCAGGGTGGTCAGGTCTCCGCCTATGTTTACCTTGCCGCTGAAAGTAAATCTGTTGTACTTTGAGTATCCGGAGCTTAATTGAGTGTTTTTGACGCTGGTAACCGTCCCGTCTATGAATTTGCCGGCCTTGAACCAGACCTTGTCTCCAGCCATGGAGAGCGTGTCGGTCGTGCTGCCTACGGTGAATGCCTTCCAATTCGTACCGTCAGTGGAGTAAAGGAGGTTGATGGTAGGGCCGTTGGAGCTGGTCATGCTGACTGTTATGCCGCCCGTGACGGTCTCGGCGGCTTCGACATAGAACCAGTCGGCGGGTTCTTCGAGCGTAAGGGAGTAAGCATAGCTGTTGCCTGCGCTGAAAGTGGTTTCCGAGGCGAGCTTGTACACATAATTTTTGCTATCCTTGGTGATGCTGATGAATTCCGCGCCGCTGCTGATGGTTCGGGGAGATATGAGGGCGGAATAAGACCCCTCGCTATCCTCGAATGCCTTTACCATTCCGAGAATCGTGACCGTGGCTCCGGTGACAGCCGTGCCGTCCTCGCCGGTGACGCTGACTTTGATAAGGGCCGTCTGATGAGAAAACGCGAGTGTGGTGGTCTCGCCGAAGACGGCGGTGGCGGAGGCGGTCATCAGGTTGCTCTCCTCGCGCCCGTCCTTAGTGCTCTGGTCTGTATTGATGCTCGGCGCTGTAGGCTCGGAGGCGCTGTAGGGATACCAGGCTTTGACCTCGATGTCCCCGGTGTCCGAGCGGTAGAACGGAGCGACTCCGTCGGCCGGCTCCAATGCACCGGCGGAGGATGTCACCTTGTACTTTTTCACTTCCTCTCCGACCTTGATGGCCACGTACTCCGTGCCGTCGCCGTCCCACGCGCCGTCTGCTGCGGCGCGGGTGGAGAGCGTCATGTCCGCCTGAGCGGCGGTAAAGACGAGCGGCTGCGGCCCGTCAAGCGTGCCGGACGGTTCAATCTGCTCGACACAGGCGCAGCAGAGCGCAAGCGCCGCCGCCGAGACGGACAGAAAGTGAAAAAGCTGAATTCTCATCCTAAGAAGCTATGTTTCAGATAAATAATTATTGCAGGGTGGCGGTGCCGCTTGTCGCAGTGCCGACAGAAACCCACTCGGTGATCGTCGAACTGACATTAAGTCCGGTCTTGTTCACCGTGATGTTGTAGGTGTATACGCTGCTCTGCTGGAATGCAGTCTGGTCAGCAAGTTTGTAGATGTACCCACCTCCGCTTATTACGACTTTGATGAAGGCGGCATTGGCAGCTACCGTCTGAGGCACGATTATGGCCGAACCTTTGGTGCCGGTGCAGACCGTTATGTCAGATATATCGCCTGAAGCGGTGCCTACAGTCGTATTCTGCACATTGAATGTCGTGGTAGGCTTGGTGTTCTGGATATATACTTTGGCATTGGCAAGATCGCCCTCCGAGAAGCCGTCGCCTTCGGTCAGATTGATGTCCACCTTGGTGAGCAGATGGGTGAATGTGAGCGGAACTATGCTTGTGGTGCGCGTTACGGGATTGCTTTCAGGCTTGCCGGTCATCAGATCGCTTGCCTTATAATTCTCCTCACTGCTTTGGTCTTGAAGTATCGAGAATGATTTGCCGGTGCTGTCAAATGAAAGATCGGCTGCTGAAGGGTAAACTCCGTAGATGTGAAGGCCGTTACCGCTTGTAGGCCAATACTGTGTATTGCTTAGTCCGCCTATGCCGTTAGCCGTGTATGTAAGCGGCTGTGTATAAGTCGTGACATTCTCGCCGGAGGCTGTCGGCGTACCGGATACGTCTTCCATAAGGAAGATATGCACTTTTTCGTTATTTGCGAACTGTACGAGCTGCAAGTCTTGAGCAGCTGATTTGAGTGATTCCTGAATGGTGTTTTCAGTACTGAGGCGCAGCTGTCCGTCGTTTATGATCTGGCTGTTTTCCTTGTTGCATGCGATAATCATCAGCGATGCGGCTGCTGTGGTGAAGAAATAGTGTGTTGCTTTCATGGTGAATGTATTTTATTGTTTTTTATTCGGTTGAAAATGTTACATGGCGCTGCCGTCATCGATTACGGAGCCTTCTTTCCAGTCATTGATGCTGACCGAACCGAGTTCCAGGCGGTCGCGGCCCACGATGAGGTTAAGTGTGGTGTATTGGCCCGCAGTGAGTTTGATGTCTTCGTTGTGCGTATAGGAGTAGGTCTGTCCGTCGATGGTGACAGAGACTGTTCTGAATCCGTCCTGCGGAATCATCAGGCCGCTGAAACTGAGAGCGTAGCCTGTGGCGGTCTCTGTAGCCGGTATGTTTACGGACGTCTGTTCGCCTGCCGCGTAATTGCGCTCAAGGTAGTTGATGGTGCATGTATTGGCAGCCGTGGCTGAGACACCGCTGACCGTAGGCGTGGTGCTCCATTGTGTACGGAACGTAAGGTTGACGTTCAGTTTGGCCATGGCATGGTCAAATGCGAGAGATACGGGGTTGTTCGTGGCTGAGAGTCCCGTAAGGTTGCGCGCCACGAGAAGGTCGCTCCCCTCGTAGTCCTCAGGATCGAGGGTGTATGGGTCGGCAGTGAAACTTTCCACCTTGTGCTCAGGGTAGATGCCCAGAAAGTAATGCGGAGTCTCCATGTCCTGCCAGAGCATGAGCGAGGCCGGGGTCCATTTGGCGTTGTCCCCGAGAGTGTTCACCACTCCATCAACCACGAGTTTGTCCGAGACCGCGTCCGCGCTGCCTGTCCATGCATAGACGCTTATCTTATCTCCCTTGTCGAAGATGCTGCTTGCGCCTGTGGTGGTGACGCGGGTCAGGATGTTGGCATCGACGGTGATGTACTTGGGCTCGGCAGGGGTGTTCCCCTTGTCTTTGTTGCACGCGGCGGCTGTGAGTGCCAAGGCCACGAGTGCGATGTTGCGAATCAATTCAGCCTTCATTATTGTTCTGTTGTTTATTTGTTATCGTATGTATATGTGTCTTCATCGGGATACAGGATGGAGCCGCTTACCGTCCAGCCTTCTTCCCAGTCGTTGATCACGTAGGAATCGAGGTACATATATGCGCTGAGTTTATTATAGTCAAGGTTTACGGTATAGTGGTATCCCATAATCATGGCCGGAGCATCTGCCACGCTGTGCAGGGTATTTCCCGACGGAGTGGTGATATGAATGTCCAGATATGTGCGCGTAAATCCCGTCGCGGTAGGAAACATGAACTTCGTGACGCCCGGCCCGGACGTGTTGTCATCGTTATCTTCAGCAAGGCTGCCGAGGCTGACGGTCGAATAAGTCCTGGACGGTACACCGTGACGGCCGTCGTCGTCCTTTACGTTGAGGGATATGTAATCAGCCACGCGCTGCACATCGATGCTGGCCGCATAGCCTTCAGGAATATCGTTGATATGGACGGAGATGGAAGACACTGCGCGTTGCAGCAGGCACTTGGCTATGTTGAGTCTGCCGGCCTCTATGGTGATTTCGCTTAACCCGAACCACCCCTGTTTTGTCGGCGGGGTGCCCGGATCGTTGAGGCTGAGTTTGATATCGTCGGTACTCCCGGCGCGGGTGCTGAGGTTGTCGAGACGGTAGCCGTTTCCCTGCGTGATGTTCACGGTGGCGAGCAGGGTGTATTGTCCTGACGGCAGGGTGCTGTATTGCGATGCCATTTCCTGCGGCGAGCTGAAGTCGTCCACACTGACCGTGCCGTCCGCGTCGGTGTGCAGCAGCTGAACGTAAGAGACCGCATTCTGAGAGTCGGATGCATCTTCCCACGCGAGCTCAGTGGCGAGGTATCCCGTATCTGTACCACCCGGCGTATCCGGCTTGGATATGCTTTCGTGAGGGTCGTGCGTACAGCCCGTGAACAGGAACCCCAAGGCGGCCTGAATGATCAGAAAAGTGGAGACGTATCTGTTTTTCATGGCTGTCGCGGGGTTAGAGATTTCTTCTGAAAGAACCAGGTGAGTCGAAGTCCTCCGTCGTAGATGAGATTGCTCTTGTGGCAGTGGACGGGTATGCGGTCGAAACGCTCTCCTCCCAGACAGTCGATGCCCAGATAGAGGCCCAGTTCCATACGGTCGCCTATCTTATGACTTGCACAGAGTTGTCCCCCGAGTCCGAGATGCCACTGTCTGCCGCATTCCTGTTCAAGGCGTCCGCTGCCATCACTTAGCGGCCCGCGGAGCGTGGTGAGTGTAGAGAACGCGGAGATGCGCGGTGCGAGTTCCATGCGCCACTCACTCTTTTCAGTAAATAATGCCAATAGATTTATGTCCAGCTGAAGGGAGTACCGTTGCCATGAAGTGCGCGATTCCAGATCGCGATAGTACCATCCTTTCTCATCGATGATGGGTGCGAAGTAGCGGGTGTGATCTGTCGAAAGCCAATATTGGCAGCAGTCCATGGTCGTCTGGCTCTGTTCGCCGGCTGTAACGGCAGCTTCTATGGAAAGAAGGTCATTGAGCCGGTATCCTCCACGTCCGGACAGTTCGTAGCCGAAGTGTGTGGCGTAACTTCCCAGACTGCGG
>CAVHML010000150.1:0-5788 GCA_963636905.1 bacterium | reverse complement strand
TGCATCTTCGGGCGGAAGATGCATTTTTGTTTTCATAGGCTGTCCGCCCGGTTTCTTTCATGTCAACCTTGCCTTCACGCTGCGGCAACCTTGCCCTGACGCTGCCCGACCTTGCTTTCCTGCTAACGGCTCTTTCCTTTCCGCAGCCCGATCTTGCTTTTCCGCTACCCTATCAGGTTCATTATGCGCTGGTTGGCGTCGTCTATGGCCGAGGAGTCGAGGTCTTTCATGTAAATGAGTGTGGTCTTTTCGGAGTTGTGTCCCATGCCGCCGCTTATTATGTGGGTGGGTATTCCGATTGTACGGGCTATGCTTGCCCACGAATGGCGTGCCACGTACATGGTGAGGCTGCGCTCCAGGCGGAGCTTCTCCGACATTTCTTTCAGCCGGATGTTGGTTTTGTTCAGACAGTAGCGCAGTTGGTTGCGCTCCTTGCCGTTCTGTTTGGTTATTATGGGCAGCAGATAGCCGTCTTGGCCGGGGTATTTGTCTGCGATGGCCTGCATCCTTTTGTCCCATTTCATGGCCAGCCGCTGTCCTGTCTTCCTCCTGCAATACACGAGTTGGCCGTTGCGGATGTCGCTTTTCCGCAGGTTTGCCATGTCTATCCACGCCATTCCGCGTGTGTAGAAGCTGAACAAGAACATGTCGCGGGCGAACTCTTCCTCTGCGCTGGCGGGCTTGTATGCCGCGAGACGGCGCAGGTTGTCGGCCGAAACGGCACGCTTTTCGGTCTTGCCCAGACCTGTGTGCAGTTTGGCAAACGGGCGTTTGTCGCTTACAAGTCCCTTTTCCACCGCCCGGTTGTAGGCCGCTCTCAGTGTGCGCATGTAGAAGGCTATGGTGTTGGGCATCAGTCCTGAGTGGCGCAGGTGGGTCTCGTATGCCTCCATGATGTCGCGGTTTATCTCGCCGAGGGTTATGTCGCTGCGGAAATGTCTGAACCTGTTCAGGGCTGTCAGGTAGGTTTCCGCTGTACGGGTCTTGCCCATTTCGCGCATTTGTGCCGCAGTCTTTTCCACGAAGTCGGAGAAACTTGTGCCGGAGGGAGCCGTTTCTTGAGTGTGTGTAGTGCCGGATGTTGTGCCGCCGTTGGCGTTGTCCTCTGTCTGCTTTGCGGTTTGCGGCATGTTTATCACTGTGATGTTGATGTAAACGCTGAACATTCTTCTGTTGGTTTTTACGGGTTGTGTTTTTCTGCAAGCCCTCTCTTTGCCGGTTGCCGTTGTGTCGGGCAATGACAGACGGGGCTTTTCCGGGGTGCAAAAGTACGTGAAAAAGTCAATCAAACGGCCTCCTTGGGGCGTTAAATTGCGGTTCTGGAGAAATGGTCGGACGGGGCGGCGTTCGTAGATGCGGCATTTAGCTACCGTAGATGCCGTGTTTACGACACGTAAATGCCGCATTTAGCTATCGTAGATGCCGTGTTTAGCCATCGTAAGCGGCCGCATCGGCACAGAAAAAAGGCGGAGCCTGCTGCTCTCTTGCAGTCAGGCTTCCGCCGCGAAGATTTACTCTATATACATAAACTGTGTTTCCGGCAAAGATATTAAGGTGTAGTGGTTGTGCTTACCTGGCGTGCCGGACGGGCGGCTGTTGCCGCTTTGTCCGCTGCGCCCTGGCGCACCCTGCCGTCCTGACGGTGGCTTTGGGGCTTGCCGCCGGGGCGGTTGTACGTCATTCCGATATGAGTCCTGTCTGCCGTTTGTACACTCTTAGCTTGCCGTCGAAGTTCAATGCGAGTGTCGCAGCGTCGAGACAGGTGATGTTAGCCTCCTCCGACTTCTCGGCAGTGTTGCTTTCGGGCGAGCCGACATACGTCAGTATTATCCGTCCGTTGGCTATATGCCACGAGCGGAGCGTCTCCTTGCCTGCGCCGATGCTGTATGCGCCGCCGTCGGCGGCCAGTCTCATGCCCGAAGTGCGGTCGATTTCGTCCATCCACAAGCCCTTCAGCTGTGAGATGTTTATGACTGACTTCATCTTATGCTGCCCGAAATCGGGCATGGCAGCCACGGTGTCGCCGTCAATCGGTGAGCCGGCCATGTGGCCGCCGCGCTTTGCTTCGGCATAACCGAGCGAGTGTCTGCGCCCATCGGCTATGGCTGTCACATACAGAGTGTCCTCCGAGTGGCGGTCAATGCGTGCATAGAGCGTGGTGTCCTTTACGACGGTGGCCTTGCGGGCCGCATCCTCCGCCGTGCGCTTGTGGCTGTTGCCGCACGAGAAGAGGGCTGTGCATGCCAGCACCGCCAGCATACAGCTGTTGAATCGTTGCTTCATACTTTCTGTGCCGTTCGTTTTATGGAAGACGGGGAGGGACTTCCACGTGGTTGCCCTCCCCGTCAGTCAGTGGTATTGACAGAATTGTTCTGTCAAAAGATGCATTAACGTTAGTTGGTCACCTTAACCTTGAACGGTATGCTCTTCGTGTTTCCGAGCTTGTCGGTCACATCTAAAGTGAAGTTGACAGTTGCGTTGATCGCAACACTACTCGTGCCCTCTTTAGCCTTGATAACAATCTCATCCTTGGCTTTATCACCGCCAGTGTCAGTAGTCACAACTCCATAACTTGCGAACAGGTTTGCGTAATTCTTGTCAACCAACGTAACCCCGATGGCCTTTATGCGGCTGTCTTTCTTACCTGCAGTGGTAAGGAACTTTATGGAGTCTTTTGCAGATGTTGTAGGATCGTCAGAGTCAATCTCGCCATTTCCTATGGTCAGTGTACCGTTCGGGTATGTTAAGCTGTAGCTGTCCTTGTTGAATTTGGCGGCGACTGTTGCGTAGGCAAGAGGCGACTTCAGCTTAATCTTGAACGAGTGCTTGCCCTCACTGCCTTCACCCGCGAAGCGGTTGCCAGTGTACTCACAGCTCCACAGCTTTTTCATACCGTAATACTGCGGACCGTAGAGCATAGTGTATGGGTGCTCTTTGCCATACTCAACGGCTGCGAGCGGAACGTTGAACTCAAGGTTGTTTTCGCTTGCGCTTGTTGATACGTAGCTGAATTGCTCCGGTTTGTAGGTCACGTATTTGCCTTTACCTTCGTAGTCTTTCTGGCCGTCAACGTCAATGCGGACTGCCCAAGAGTCTCCCTTACCAGCTGAAGTCTCGGCTGTATAAGGATTGACGAACGGCTGTGAAATGGTGTAAGAAGCATAATCGGTACCGCCTTCAGTTTTCGCTACTGCCCATGCTTCCAGCACACCATCGGTGAGAACGATGCCCGGATTGATGATCAGCTTAGCGTCAGCCCATGTAGGACGCACCATCTTTATCTTCACTGTGGTGGAGGTTACGACGTTCATGTTGACGTCCATTGACAAGATGTCGAACGAGTACTCCTTGTTAAGTTCAAGGCTTGCGGGATTGTAAACCACGGTCACGCTCGTCACTTTCTTGTCTCCACTCAGAATATTGTTGGAAATGTCAGCAACGGAGTTCTTTGATACTTCTACTGTGGAAGAGGTGGAAGAGGTGGAATAGCCGAACTTGACGCTTGTGATAGGTGCATCGCCAGTGACAGCGAGATACTTCGTGTTGGTCTTCCATGTGTTGTAGTTGCTGCCGTTACCCCTCATGTAGTCCAGTTTCGCCAGTGTGTCATTTTTAAGCTCAAACTCATTTGTAGTAGAAGCGCTTGCCGGGGCAGGTGAAATCGAGATGCCTTCGCTCGTGAACATCGGCTTTGTGAACCTTACGTCCTTCGTTTCCATGCGCACAACGCCGTCATACTGCTGGATGAAGTAGCGCAGAGTGAAGGTATAGCCGTTGTATGTGTCGCTGACACCTACGGTGATTTGGTCGAACAGGTTGTCCTTTTCGCCGTCCTGAGCCTCATACAGCACTTTGTTGATGCCAGTGCTCTTTGCAGCGAAGTCAGCCTTTGCATTTTTAAGGGCATCATCTGACAGAGGCGTATTGGCCGAGTTTTTCACAGCGGACACCTCCACATACTTGGCGTAAGCCTTGTTGTCGCCAGTTGTTCCCAGCGTCAATGTGCCAGTAAGAGTGCCGTTGGTGGCTGTGAAAAGCCAACCTGCGTTGCCGGTAAGTGCCGAGCTGTTGGTGCCAGTGGCGCTGAGACTCGGTTGAACCTCGGCAGTTGCCTCTGTGGCTTTGAGGTTTATCTCGTACTTCGAGTACACGCGGTGCTCTATGGTTGAGTCTTTTGCGTTTTTAGAGGTGTACTTGGTGTAGAGGGCAAACGAGTTCTTGTAGCTGGGAGCTTTGTCCATCACAGCCTTAGTGTTGGCCAGGCAAGCCTGATAGAGGCCGTTGTTGGCTGCAGCACGCGTGATGAGATGGTCGGAAGCACTCTTTACAGTACCCACTTCGATGTCGCTGGGTGCTTCACCGAGGCTGTTCTCAAGACCCAGATTTGCCTTATTGTTGAAGTCAATGGTGTTCGGGTTGAGCGTAAAGTACAGGAGTCCGATGTTCTTCTCCACGTTGTACTTCTGTGTAGCCAGCGTTGCCACTCCCGGTGCGCCCTTGTAGGGGAAGTAAGCCTTGTTGTCAGCAAAAATGGTGAGGTCAGTGGAAGCATTCGTTTTGTCAAGGTCTGTCTCGGAATTCTTCACCTTTGCGTAGAGCATCTTTATCTGTGTAGTGTCCTGAACGATGATTCCCGTGATGAGGTTGTCCAGGTTCTCGAACAGGACGGCGAGATGGATGTTGATCGTCTTTACGTCTTCCTCCAATTTCTTGATGCTATTCGAAAGCTCTTCGTTTGCTTTCTTACGTTCCTCGGCCTCTTTCTTTATAGCAGAGTCAAGATCTTCAGCCTTTGACTTGAGCGTAGCGATGTCTGTCTGGGCAGTCTCTACCTTGCCTTTCAGCTCGTCGTAGCTCTTCGTCACTACGTCTATTGCCTTCTGAAGATTCTTGTCAGCCTCCTCACGAGCCTTAGCCTCGTCGGCAAGAGCGCTCTCAATCTTCTTCTGGTTGTCTTCAATGAGCTTTTGCAGTTCGTCGTCCTTGTCGCTAAGGTTCTTGAGGGCAGTCGCATTGTCGCCGCTCAAGCTTCCGAGTTGAGTCTTCAGAGCATCGAGGTCGGCCTTGTTCTTGTTGGCTTGAGTCAATGCCTCATTGACGGTTCCCTGCAGTGTTGTCACATTGCTTTCGACTGTTGAGAGCGAGCTGCTTATTTCCTTGAGGTCACTGGAGATCTTGGTGATAGACTCCCCGTTTGCTGTGGCCAGTGTGTAGGCGTTGTCGGCACGCTGCTTGGCATCGTTTATGGAAACGGACAGCTCCTTGTCGGCGGCAAGCAGACCCTCTACGGTCTTGCCCTGCTCGTCGAGCTTGGCGTTGGCAGCGTCAAGGCCGGCCTGAAGGCTTGCTGCGGCAGTGCTTACCATCTCCTCGGCTGCGGCTATGGCAGCCTTCTGAGCCTCGGCAGCCTGTATGTCAGCATAGCCCTGGGCATCGTTTGTGGCGTTCTTGATGGCCTCTTCCAGAGCCTTGTCGGCCTCCTTGTATGCGGCTTCGAGGGCAGACTGCTGCGCTGTGAGTGCGTCAATCTCCGCCTGTACGTTCTTTACCTTTTCATCGACAAGCGAAGAAAGGTCTGTGGCATTGCCTGTTATCTTCTCGCGAAGCTCGGCGATGTCTCCATCGTAGTCCTTCGCGCAAGAAACAAACGTGCTTGTCGAAGCCGCTATCAAGGCTCCGAAAAGCAGTGCACTAATAAATTTTCTTTTCATACGATAACAATTAAAGTTTAATGATACATAGTTGTTGTTCCTAATCATCTGTGCTGCATCTTCCGCCCGAAGATGCA
>CAVHML010000149.1:0-5849 GCA_963636905.1 bacterium | reverse complement strand
CATGTTCCGCTGACGCTGCACATGGGGTTACTGAGGTGCAGCCTCTTCGAGGCTATGCCATGCGCTACAAGCCCCACAAGCCGTACCTTATTATATGATATGTACAGCCTCTTCGAGGCTATGCCCAATGTCATACCCATCAAGTGCCTCCTTCTGCTGTAAAGTGCGGTATCTATACATTAACGGAAGAACCAGTTTTCATGCCTGAACAGGCAGCTATCCCCGCTAAGTGCCTCCTTCTGCCGTAAAGCGCGGTATCTATACATTAACGGAAGAACCAGTTTTCATGCCTGAACAGGCAGCTATCCCCGCTAAGTGCCTCCTTCTGCTGCAAGATGCGGCATCTGTGCATTTGAAGGAAGAACCAGTTTCTTTCCGTGTTTGGTTCGTTTTATCCTCTTTTTTGCTATCTTTGCATAAGATAAGCTGCATTCGGGAAATTGAAAACACGTTTTCTTTCCGCTCGTTTGCATTATCTTTGCATAAGATAAGCTGCATTCGGGAAATTGAAAACACGTTTTCTTTCCGCTCGTTTGCATTATCTTTGCATAAGATAAGCTGCATTCGGGAAATTGAAAACACGTTTTCTTTCCGCTCGTTTGCATTATCTTTGCATAATGATATGCCACATTCGGGCAACCAAGAGCAAGCGTTTCCGCCGCCCGTCTGCACCATACCGCACTTAAAAACGGATTAACCACGATGAACAACATACGCAATTTCTGTATAATAGCCCACATTGACCACGGCAAATCCACACTGGCCGACCGCCTTTTGGAGTACACCAAGACCATACAAGTGACCGAGGGGCAGATGCTCGACGACATGGATTTGGAACGTGAGCGGGGCATTACCATCAAGAGCCACGCCATCCAGATGGAATATGTGCGTGACGGACAGAAATATGTACTCAACCTGATAGACACTCCGGGCCACGTTGACTTCTCTTACGAGGTGTCACGCAGTATCGCGGCGTGCGAAGGAGCGCTGTTGGTGGTTGACGCTACACAGGGAGTTCAGGCACAGACCATATCCAATCTGTACATGGCCATCGACCAGAACCTGGAAATAATCCCCGTAATCAACAAGATTGACATGCCCAGCGCCATGCCCGACGAGGTGGAAGACGAGATTGTGGAACTGATAGGTTGCGACCGCAAGGACATAATCCGCGCCAGCGGCAAGACGGGAGAGGGCGTTGAAGACATACTGAACGCTGTGGTGGACCGCGTGCCCCACCCCTCTGGCGACGAGAAAGCTCCGCTTCAAGCTCTGATTTTCGACTCGGTATTCAACTCGTTCCGTGGCATTATCGCCTACTTCAAGATAGAGAACGGCAGCATAGCCAAGGGCGACAAGGTGAAGTTCTTCAACACCGGCATGGAATATACCGCCGACGAAGTGGGCGTGTTGCGCATGGACATGATACCTCGCAACAAGCTTTCCACAGGCGATGTGGGCTATATAATAAGTGGTATAAAGGACAGTACAGAGGTGAAGGTGGGCGACACCATCACCCATACGGCACGCCCGTGCGAAAAAGCCATCGAGGGCTTCCAGGAAGTGAAGCCGATGGTGTTCGCAGGTGTATATCCCATAGACCCTGCGGAGTATGAAAACCTGCGCGCTTCGCTGGAGAAACTGCGACTGAACGATGCCGCACTGACGTTCACGCCAGAGTCTTCGGTGGCTCTGGGCTTCGGCTTCAGGTGCGGATTCCTCGGTCTGCTCCACATGGAGATAGTTCAGGAGAGACTGGACCGGGAATTCAACATGGACGTGATAACCACTGTGCCCAACGTGTCGTACATGTGCTACGACAAACAGGGCGGCAAGAAGGAGGTACACAATCCTTCCGGACTGCCCGAACTGACACTCATCGACCATATCGAAGAGCCTTACATACGGGCAAGCATCATCACTGCGGCCGAATACATAGGCCCCATAATGACGCTCTGCCTCGACAAGCGCGGCGAACTCATCGACCAGCAGTACGTAAGCGGCAATCGGGTGGAGCTTCGCTTCATGCTGCCGCTCGGCGAGATAGTCATTGACTTCTACGACAAGCTCAAGAGCATATCCAAAGGCTATGCTTCGTTCGACTATCACGTAGATTGCTTCCGTCCGTCAAAGCTCGTGAAGCTCGACATACTGCTCAATGGCGAACCCGTGGATGCACTTTCCACACTGACACACCAGGACAACGCTGTGACATTCGGCCGAAGGATGTGCGAAAAGCTGAAGGAACTCATACCCAGACAGCAGTTTGACATAGCCATCCAGGCGGCCATCGGGGCGAAAATCGTCGCCCGCGAAACCATAAAGTGCGTGCGCAAGGACGTAACCGCCAAATGCTACGGTGGTGACGTGAGCCGTAAGCGCAAGCTACTGGAGAAGCAGAAGAAGGGAAAGAAGCGCATGAAGCAGATAGGCAACGTGGAAGTGCCGCAAAAAGCCTTCCTCGCTGTGCTGAAACTCGACTGACGCAAGTCCCGATCATACCCTTGCCTATACCTATACTACTAATCATTACCCACAACACGAGACCTCATAACGGAAAGGAGAACCACTAATGAACAACACCACAGGAACTGCCACACGTGACGTGGCGCGCGAATTAGCTCGCAGGTACAGTACCATGACCCACGACGAGCTTGACGAGTTGGAAAGCGTGCTTACACCCAAGAAGTTCCAACGGGGTGAGTTCATATTGGCGGAGGGCGAGGTGTCGAAAGACATCTACTGGATAGCGAAAGGACTCGTCCGGCTGTTCTACGAGAAGAACGGGAAGGAGCTGACCGAGCACTTGGCCGTGGAAAACAACATCGTTATGAGCATCGAAAGCCTCTTCCGCGAGAAGCCGACCCACCTCCAGATAATGGCTCTGGAGCCTACTGTGGTCTATGCAATGCCGCGTCTGCAACTGGAACGCAAGGCCATACGCAGCGTGAACATACAGATGCTCTACCGCAAGATACTCGAAGAGTCGCTCATACGCAGTCAGGTATATGCCGACATGATGCGCTTCGAGTCGGCCAAGAGCCGCTACGAACGGTTTATGAAGCAGCATCCGCAGGTGGTACTCCGCGCCCCGCTGGTCTATGTGGCCAGCTACTTGCAGATGACCCCCGAAACCTTGAGCCGCGTCCGTGCCGCGTCCCTCAACGACGAGGAGTGACAGACACGGGCAACAGGCGGTTGTCCATTCCGCAACATACAATCCTTGACCGGCAACAGGCCGCCTTAACACAAATAGAGTTATGGATGGCTACAAGACAGTGATATACACGCGCAGTGCGGACATACCGCCCATGCAATGCGAAGACTTCTTCCACAGCATGCGGCTGTTCCGCATATACGAGCAGACTCCGCGCCACAAGCCGCTCATGGTGGCAGTGATGTGCGGCAGCGAGACCGTTGCCCACCTCCTGGCCGTGGTCAGCTACCGTTGGACGCTGCTTCCGCCATACCTGTATATGCATTGCAGGGTAATCGGAGAGGGCGACTACAGTTGCGAGGAGTACGCCCGGCAGGAGGAACTGTTCGGCGCAATGCTCAACACCCTGACCCACAGGCTGCGCCACAAGGTGCTCTACATGGAGTTCAGCAACCTCTCGCGAAAAATGTTCGGCTATAAGGAATTCCGCAGGGCGGGCTATTTTCCCGTGCATTGGATGACCATACACAACTCGCTCCATAGCCATACGCCCGAAGAGCGGCTGAGTGAGCGCATGAAACGGCGCATTGCCAATGCAGAGCGGCGGGGCGTGACTACCAAGGAGGTGGATAGCGAGGAGGAACTTCAGGCTTTTGTGCGCCTGATGAAGGCTCACAATATGCTGAAGCCGCGCCGCCACATCCCGGACGGAGCGTTTTTCAGGTGTATGCAGGCAGACGGCAGCGCGCGCCTGTTCATTACCAAGTACAAGGGTCACACTGTCGGGTGCTGCGCCTGTGTCTATTGGGGCGGAAACGCCTATGTGTGGTATCTGGCGTCGCTCCGCAAGAGCTACGTCAAGCTCCATCCAGACATAGCAACGGTGTGGGCGGTGATAAAGCACGCCCATACCAACGGCTACGCCCACATCCGCTTCATGGATGTAGGTCTTCCTTTCCGTCGAAACCCTTTCCGCGAGTTCATACTACGCTTCGGCGGCAAACCTGTAAGCTCATACCGCTGGTTTATAGTGACCGTCGGCTGGCTCAACAGTGTGCTGAAATGGATATACAAGGAGTAGTTCATTAATGTACGCGCGTACATTATATATTATAGGCGTACATTAATATATATTATAGCGGCGGAAGAAACAAAAAAGGCGGCTGCACGAATGGTGTACAGCCGCCGTATGGAATAAAAAAGACGGCTACTCCAACTTGGAACCGTCAATCTTTTTTGCGCAAAAAACCTCCAGTCCGCACTTGCCGCAATGCGGTTTGCGCGACGTGCAGACATACCTTCCGTGGAGCAACAGCCAGTGGTGCGCTCTCGAAACGTCGGCTTCAGGAATGTTTTCCAGCAGCCTTTGCTCCACCTTGTAGGGCGTATTGTCAGCCTTACAGGCCAGTCCGAGCCTGTGACTCACCCGATACACATGAGTGTCCACCGCCATTGCCGTCTGTCCGAAGGCCACTGCCAGCATCACATTGGCCGTTTTCCTTCCCACACCGGGCAACTTCAGCAGACTGTCCATGTCCGACGGAACCTCACCTCCATGCTTTTTCACCAGTTCGCGAGCCATCGCCACAAGGTGTTTGGCCTTGGCATTGGGGTATGACACGCTCTTTATGTATTCAAACAACTCGTCTGGCTCAGCCTCGGCCATCGCTGCGGCTGTCGGATAGGCTGCAAACAGTTCTGGAGTGACGGTGTTGACGCGCTTGTCGGTACACTGCGCACTCAGAACCACGGCCACCAGCAACTGGAAAACGCTGCCAAACTCCAGCTCGGTGTCCGCTTCTGGCATTTCCCTGCGGAAGTAATCAAGCACAAGGCGGTATCTTTCCTCTCTCTTCATGTAAGCAAAAATACTCCATTTATTTGATAATGCCGACAAAAATGGCTATTTTTGCAGGAAAACCGGCAGCTTCAGGGGCTAAGAGCCGCCACAGCACAACCGCCGACGCACAACTTTCATTACAACTGCTAACCTTATCATGGACTCAAAGCTGATAGTTGATTTCCTGCGCTCCGTCATGGCCAACAACAACCGGCCATGGTTTGCGGAGCACAAGGACGAGTATATGGCCGCAAAGGCCGAGTTTGAACGTGGTGTCGCCCAAGCTATAGAACGCATTTCAGGCTTTGACACTACCATTGCCCACATTACGGTGAAAGACGCTACCTACCGTTTCTACCGGGACACGCGTTTCTCTCCCGACAAGTCGCCCTACAAGAACCACATGGGCGCTTACATCGCGGCGCACGGCAAGAAAGCGCTCCACGGCGGCTACTATATTCACTTGGAACCCGACCATTGCCTGTTGGCATGCGGCAACTATTGGCTCCCGACTAACATTCTCAACTCCTGTCGCAACGAGATAATGGCCAATACCGACCGTTGGCTTGAGTGCGTGCAGTCGGATGAGTTCCTTAAATACTACGGTGCCGACGACAAAGCCACATGGAACGACCCGCAAGGCTTCGGTCTGGAGCGGTTGAAGACGTGTCCGTCGGGCTTTCCGCGCGACTATGAGCACATCAGTTACCTGCGCATGAAGGACTATTGCTGCTGGCATCACGTGGCCGAAGACTTTTTCTTGGGCGACGAATGGCTCGACACGATGGAAAAGGCGTTCCTCGCAGCCAAACCGATGATGGACTTCATCAACGCAGTCATTGACGACTACGA
>CAVHML010000148.1:0-5863 GCA_963636905.1 bacterium | reverse complement strand
ATTGGAATAATAAAAAGAATATGTTGGAATAATAAAATGCCGATATTGAGATAACAAAAAGCAAGGACGTGGAAAAGGCAAATGCAGCCTTTTCCACGTCCTTGTCTTATGGTTTACGGTCAGTTCGTCACCCTTAGCACCTCGGCACCGCCGTATCCCGTGCCTGTCATCACACGGTATTGCTCCAGCCGCCAGCCGTCTGCCGATGCGCCGTTGGCGTTCAGGTAATACCTGCGGCCGCACTTGGCGCACTCAACCATACGCCCGTTGTCGGTCCAAGTAAGCGGATGGTTCACCCCACTCTGGTTTTCAAGGCAGTAGGGACACTGCCTGTCATACGCCTTCGGCTCCATTGCGGTGGTACAACCGATGATCAGGGCTTTGTTTGCGCCGAGGTTGTCATACGAAAGGCGGTTGTTCTCAATCTCGGTAGTCATGCTCCAGTCTTCGTCAGCGCCCCCGTCGTTGCGGTTGACACACACGTGGTGCAGCCCGTTCACACGCTTTACCGACACGATAACGAACGTTCCCGTGTTGGTAGTGATGCCGTTGAGTATGCTCGAAGGGTGGTATCCGGTATAAAAGATGAAGTTGCACGGATACTTTGTGCTGTATTGCTCTTCACCGGTGCACGCTCCAAGAAGCAGCAACAGCAGGGTCAGAGACAAGAGACGCACCTTTCTCATGTTAAGTAAGTATTCAAAATTATCCGTATATATAAGTCGGCAGGTGTCTATTGCACTTTCTTCTCATGCCAGAAGAGCCTTTTCGGCCTCTTCCACACGCTCGAAATGAAACTCCGAAAGCGTGGTTTCCATGAGCTGTTGTATCTTGTCGTTCTGCAAATTGCCTATACTTCCCTCGTGGGTGTGGTGTATATTCTTGTCGGGAACAAACGTCCCGGCCTCTATTTCCAGCCCCACTTTCTTGTACGCATCGCGGAACGGCATGCCGGAAGCGGCCAGACGGTTCACCTCTTCTACGGAGAATATCGGGTCATACATGGGGTTGTCGAGTATGTTCTCGTTCACCTCCATCTTGTTAATGATGTATGCGGTCATCTGAAGGCAGTCGTTCAGTTCGCCGAAAGCGGGCAGAAACACCTCCTTGATTATCTGCAAATCGCGGAAATAGCCCACGGGCAGGTTGTTCATGATAAGGGTTATCTGCTGCGGCAAGCCCTGCAGCTTGTTGCATTTGGCGCGGATAAGCTCGAAAACATCGGGGTTCTTCTTGTGCGGCATGATGGATGAGCCTGTCGTACACTCCTTTGGCAACTTGACAAACGAGAAGTTCTGACTGTTGAACAGGCACGCGTCGAACGCCATCTTGGCCAGTGTTCCTGCAACAGAGGCCAAGGCAAAGGCCACATTGCGCTCCATTTTGCCCCGTCCCATCTGCGCATACACCACGTTATAGTCCATGCTGTCAAAGCCCAACAGCCGTGTTGTCATGGAGCGGTCGAGCGGAAACGACGAGCCATAGCCCGCCGCAGAACCGAGAGGGTTGCGGTTGGTCATGCGGTAAGCGGCCTGTAGAAACAGCATATCGTCGGCCAGGCTCTCGGCATAAGCCCCGAACCACAGTCCGAACGAACTTGGCATGGCCACCTGAAGGTGGGTATAGCCGGGCATAAGCACATCCTTGTACTGCTCGCTCTTCTGTATGAGTTCGTCAAACAGTGCCTTCACTCCGTCGGCCACGGCCTTTATCTCGTGGCGGGTGAACAGTTTGAGATCGACAAGTACCTGATCGTTGCGCGACCGGCCGCTGTGTATCTTCTTGCCAATGTCGCCCAATTTGCGCGTAAGCATAAGCTCTACCTGCGAATGAACGTCCTCGATGCCTTCCTCGATGACGAACTCGCCGCGCTCGCACACGGCATATATGTTCTTCAACTCGGTCAGCAGAGCTTTCAACTCGCCGACTTCGAGCAGTCCGATGGACTGGAGCATGGTGATATGTGCCATACTTCCGAGCACGTCATAACGCGCCAAGTAGAGGTCAAGCTCCCTGTCGCGGCCTACGGTGAACCGCTCTATCTCCTCGTTTATGCCGTAGTTTTTCTCCCAAAGTTTCATTGACGGTCTGATAGTGTTTATGTTTTCTGTGCCTGACGACCCGTTGTCAGTCTTCATAGCGTATGCTTTCCAGCGCATCGCCAATCTTTTCCAGTGCCTCTTGCAGCGGTTTCGACACCATTCCCTTGATAAAGGGGTTCAAATCGGCCTTGACCGTGAGCTTCATCTTGCTCGTCTTGTCATCCACGGGCACCACCTGTATCCACAGGTTGAACGGTACGGGCGACTGTTCGGTCTCAAACTTGATGCACTTCGGCTCTTCTCGCTCCACGATGCGCAGCCTTATCTCGCCCACAGGTGCGGCCTTTATGGCTATACTGTCGTGGTCGAAGCTGAAACCGTCCAGCTTGTCCTTCGGTATGCGGTCGCTTATGCGCTCTATGTTGCCCAAGTCGCTCAGCATACCGTACACTGCTTCCTGCCGGTAGGGCACTTGCCTTATGCTACTCTCGAATTTGCTCATTGCCTTCGCTCTTGTCTTTATGTGCAAAGCCCCGTGGCGGAGTGTCCGGCCGGGGCTTTCTTATAATATAAATAATGTGTCAGCCTTTCCAGTTGGCCGGGTCCTTGCGCCATTCGTGCAGCATTTCCACGTGTTCCTGGCGGATATAGCCCGTTGCAACGGCCTGTTCCACCACATGTTCGTAGTCGGTGAGAGTCACGAGCTTCACCTTTGCGTCGGCGAAAGCCTTTTCCGCCACGGGGAAACCATACGTGTAGGATGCCACCATGCCAATCACTTCGCATCCGTACTTGCGCAGAGCCTCAACGGCTTTGAGGCTGCTGCCGCCGGTGGAGATGAGGTCTTCAATCACCACTACCTTGGCTCCGGGCTTCAACTCGCCCTCTATCAGGTTCTCCATGCCGTGGTCTTTGGGTTTGCTGCGCACGTAGGCGAACGGAAGCGACAGTTCTTCGGCCACGAGTGCGCCCTGTGCTATGGCTCCTGTGGCCACTCCGGCTATGGCCTCCACCTCCGGGAAGCTCTCAGCGATGGTGTGGCATATCTCCAGTTTCACGAAATTGCGCAGTCCGGGATATGACAGAGTCTTGCGGTTGTCGCAGTAAAAGGGTGATTTCCATCCGGATGCCCATGTGAAGGGGGCTTCCGGCTGCAGCTTGATGGCGTTTATTTCAAGCAGTTTGGCGGCAAATGCCTTCTTGATTGTGTCCATTATGATATGTTATGTTACTTGTTTTACGTGATTTGCAAAGTTAGAAAATCTTTGTCACACGGTCAGCTGCTTATGGTTAAAAGTACTTAAAGCTACCGCAAGCCCCACCCTTGTCCCCTTATGTCCTGACTTAGGCCTTGGTAAAACCCAGCGACACTACGCTGAACCTGACATCCGGCAGACCGGCAACGGCAGAGATACAGGCCAGGACTGTGGCTCCCGAGGTGATTACGTCGTCCACTACCATCACGTGCTTGCCCGCAAGGTCGGCGTCGGAAGCCAGTCTGAACGTGTTTTCCACATTGTCTTTCTTCTCCCTCCAGCCGAGATGCGTCTGGCTGGCCGTGAACTTCGTGCGCAGGAGCGAACCCGTGTCCACGGGCAACCCCGTCACATCGCTTATGCCTTGGGCTATGTAGTCGCTCTGGTTGTAGCCTCTCTGCCACCTGCGGCGGCGCGTCAGCGGTACGGGGAGGAGCACATCCACACCGTCGAAGAAGCCGTGAGGGGCAAACTCCGTGGCCATTATGCGGCCGAGGACGATGCCTGTGTTCGGTTTGGAGAGGTATTTGAGGGCGTATATCAGGCGCGCAGGGTCAGACTTGGGCGTGTAGTAGATCAGAGACGCCGCCTTTTCCACTTTGGCCTGTCCCCAGAACTCCCGCGCAAGCTCGTTGTCACGGGGCGAAAGTACAAACCCTGTGCGCGGAAGGTGACGGTTGCAGGCAGCGCACAATGCCTCTTCGGATGCCGAAAGCCTCATTCCGCACACCAGACAGACGCGCGGCGCTATCAGGTCGAGTATTCTACTCCACAAATCCATCGTCTTCGTCAATGTCGTCCGCCCCGTTGAGGCAGCGTTGTATGGTTTCCATGTCGAAGCCGCGCCCAAGTGCGAAGCGCACCAGCTTCATCCGCTTCTCGTAGTCGCTGCTTCCCTTGACGCTGCGGCTCTTGCTTTGCAGCAGGGGGCGCAGGACTTTGACATATTCGTCGTTGTCTATCGCATCGAGAACATCGCGCCTTATAGTCTCATCAATGCGTTTTGCCCACAACGCCTGGTCTATCTTGCGCCGTCCCCAGCGGTCGTAGCGCACCTTGTCGAGTGCGAACGCACGGGCGAAACGCCTGTCATCGACATATCTTCCGGCCGTGAGCTGCGCCATAACCCGTGCCTGTGCCTCGCTGTCAAGCCCCCACCGCTCCATCTTCACCAGCATTTCGTGGGAACAGTGCTCCCCCCGCGAACACAGGGCGGCCAACTTTGCCAATGCATCCTTTTCGGTTGTCTCCTTCATGTCTTCGTTGCTTTAATAAAACGCGGCCGCCCGAAGCTGTCTGCCAGCACCTCCACATCAGCGTAGCCCGTCGTTTGGAGCATCGCCACCGTGTCACCTGCATAGGCCGCATTGACCTCAAACCACAGTCGGCCGCCCCTTTTCAGGGCTTTCAGACCATAGTTGGCTATGGCGCGGTAGAAGAGTAGCGGGTCGCTGTCGGGCACAAACAGAGCCAGATGCGGCTCGTGGTCGAGCACATTGCGCTCCATTCCGGCTTTCTCCCTTTCACAAATGTACGGCGGATTGCTCACTATCACGTCCCAACGCTCCGCATCGTGCGGCGGATGGAGTGCGTCGCACTCCTCAAACGTCACGCTTGCACCGAGCCTCCGGGCATTTGTGCGCGCCATTTCGAGGGCTTGCGGCGAAATGTCCCACGCCGTGACCTCGGCATCCCTCACGTCCAAGGCCAGCGTCACGGCTATGCAGCCGCTGCCGGTGCCTATGTCGAGCAGCCGCAAGTGACTTCCCGCTTGCCCGTCCGCAGCGGAAACGCCACGCAAACGGCAGTCCTCCGCCACGAGCGAGCACAGTTCTTCGGTCTCCGGGCGCGGTATCAGTACTCCGGGGGCTACGCAGAACTCCCGTCCACCGAAGGTTTCCACACCCAAGACATACTGCACAGGTTCGCCTCCGGCCAGCCTTGCGGTAATAGCCTCCAGCTCTCCGGCCTCGCTCCCGGCCATACTGTCCGCCTTGCCGCAACAGATGTCAGCCAGCGACAGCCCGAAGCGCGTCTCGAACACGCGCCTCGCTATGGCCTTGGCCTCGCCTTCGCCATACACCGCAGCCAGTCTTCTCCACACATCTCCGTATGTCATCGCCACAACCTGTTTGCCCTATTATAAAACCATATACCTTATTGTATAAGGACAAAGGTAACAATATTCCGCAAATAAACAATGGACGCACAGCTCCAAACCGCAGAGTCTATCGTTCGTGCTATACAGACACGAAACGGGGCGCAATGTCTTGGTACTTCTACCTTGCATTGCGCCCCGTCTATGGGTTAATGGCGGCTCTACCATTCAGTTTGCCCGACTGTAGAGCCGTCCGGAAGTCCGGTTATATTATCTCTCCATCGCTTTCGCTATATGGGTCATTGTGGACAGGCCATTCTACCGGGTCGGCGCTGTCTATCTTCGGAGTTACTTTCTCTATTCCCGAAGTACACAGCATCCCTGTGCAGTCAAGCTCTATGACACTTGTGGAGGGGCTTATATATTCTCTTTTCATGTTCGTCTCGGTTTTACTTTACAAATATCTT
>CAVHML010000147.1:0-5961 GCA_963636905.1 bacterium | reverse complement strand
CATATTTTCATATCGTTTGGTTGGTTTTGCGTCAGTTCGCATTTTTGACACAAAAAAGCGGGAACGTCTGTTGTCTGTTCCACATGCTGAGGCTCTCGCATTGCCTATCTAAGTTGAACAGACAACGTCAGAAGCCCGCCGATATGAAAAACTCGTAACCTGAAGAGACCTGTATGAACAAATTATTGCGCCGAATTTGGGTACAACAAGTGCCTACAAGTCTCCTGGGTTTGATGTAATCACACCCGGGACATCTACCGTTGACTATGCTCAAGACTTAGATAACTGCGAATTTGCGAGATTCCAGCATGTCTCAAACACAGCGTCGAGTAAACGCCTTTAATATGTCTTGCCTCTTTACCCGCCCTTTCTCCTTCTTGCGCGGCGACGGCTTTCAGGTGCTGTTTGCCCCGTTGAAGGCTCGGCGAAGGCTGAGGCCGGATGTACCGGCGATGTGTATTTGCTTACAGTTTGCCAGACTATCCAACCGCAAAGATATTGTTTTTTTTGAAAAGAAAAGAGAAAACGGGGGAAAATAGCGATGGAATTACAAAATTAATATAAGAATTTGCCGGAGAAACCGCACGGGTGTGCAGGTGGCGGTGGGGAATAGGGCTGTCGTAAACGTGCCATTTACGACTCGTAAATATGGCATTTAGCACCCGTAAATGCCGTGTTTACGGATGCCAAATGCCACACTTATGGAGCGTAAACGGGCGGTTTCTCTTTCCATACCTTCTACTTAGGCTTTTCAGACTGTCTGCTTGGTTTTTTCGGACTGTCCGCTTGAGCTTTCCATACCTTCTACTTAGGCTTTTCAGACTGTCTGCTTGAGCTTGCCAGACTGTCCGCTTGGACTTGCTGTCCGTGGTGTTTTTCGGTATTCAGACGGCTTTTGGGCTGTCTTGAACCTACTGTTTGGGCGTATTGTCTTGGGGATTGAGCACGGCGTTGATGTCGCTTTCGGTCTTCGTGAGCTTGTCCCGGCAGAGCTTGAGCAGCTCTTGCGCCCGCGTGAGTTGGCCGGCCAGCGAGTCAAGGTCAAGCTCGTCGTTCTCCATCTGGGCTACTATGCGCTCTATCTCGCGCACGGCCTCTTCGTATTTCATGTTCTTTTTCATGTGCTTTTAGGGTTTTCCGTTTGTCAATGTATGCCTCTGTCCGCGTCAGCCGGGGCAGTTGCGGCTGTGTCCATATCGTTCCAGGGGCTAATCCACGGTGGATGTGACTTTGCCCTGGCCGAATCTTGTCTCTATCTTGTCGCCTTGCTTCAGCATACCGGCACTGCGTACCGCCTTACCCTGCAACGTGGTGATGCTGTAGCCGCGTTTGAGCAGCCTTTGCGGGTCGAGTGCGGTGGCACGCTGGGCGAGCAGTTCCAGCCGGTGGCGTTCTGCCGTCAGCCGTCGCATGGGTTGCGGTGTCAGTCTGGCCGCCATTGTCTCCACTTTGCGCCGCTCTGTTTCCATGCGGCGGGTGGATGCCGTGGCCATGCGGCCAGTCATGGTGGCCAGCCGTGCCTCCTGCCGTCCCTTGATGGCTGCGAACAGTGTGGGGAGGCGGTCCTGCAGCCGGTTGAGCCGTTCCCTTTCCACCTCTTTCCTTGCGGTTGCCGTGCGTACAATGCGCCTTTCGGCATCGCCCAGCCGGTCGGCCACGTCCTTGAGGTGGGCTATCAGGAACGCCGCAGCCGCAGTTGGGGTCTTTACCCGTGTGTGTGACACATAGTCAACGATTGATTCGTCGCGTTCATGGCCTATGCCGGTGATGACAGGCAGCGGGAAATTGGCTACATTCTCGGCCAGTGCGAGCGTGTCGAAGCCTGACAGGTCGCTCGTTGCGCCCCCTCCGCGTATGATAACCACGCAGTCGTAGCGGTCAACCTCCGCATAGATGCGGTCGAGTGCCGCTATAACGCTCGTTTCCACCTGCTCTCCCTGCATGGAAGCGGCAAACAACTGCGTGCGGAAGCTGAATCCGTACTCGTTGTCGGCCAGTTGGCGGCAGAAATCGCCGTATCCGGCCGCCGTGGAGCTTGAGATTACGGCAATGTCCTGTGCGAACAGGGGCAGGGGAAGCTCCTTGTTGAGGTCTATGATGCCCTCCGCCTTCAGCGTGGCGAGTATTTCCTGACGGCGGCGCGCCATGTCGCCGAGAGTGAAGTAGGGGTCTATGCCTCCAACTATCCAGGAAAAGCCGAACGCCTCGTGGAAATTTGCCCGTACTTCGAGCAGTACCTTCATGCCGACCGCCAACCTTTGGCCTGTAGCCTGTAGGAACTGTCTTGCCACCACGCCCCATGTCTGCCGCCAGCACTTGGCCTGGGCGCGGGCAACGGGCGTGTTTCCCGTCGCATCCTTTTGCACCAGCTCCATATAGCAGTGGCCTTGCGGTGACAGACGCAGCTCCGACAGCTCGGCTTCCACCCAGTATTCGTCGGGCATGAGCGTGTCTAAGCTCCGTCTGACGAGGTTGTTCAGCTCGTAGAGCGTCAGTCTGCGGTCGTTGTCCATAGCTTCTTTACGTTGTTATTGTCCCGTTGCAGTGCCTTGCCCATGTCGAATGCCTTGCCGAAGTCGGGCACTCCGTATCCGAAAATGTTGTCAGGATGGTCGCTGTTGTCGGCACTCAGCCTTACTGTCTGCATGATTTCCCTGGCCGTAAGCCCCGGCAGAGCCTGCCAGAGGCAAGCGGTCATGCCGCAGATGAGCGGCGTTGCGAACGAGGTACCCATGTCCTGAACCACCGTACCCCGGCCTGAAATGAGGCTTGTGGGGCTTCCCGGCGCCATCACGTCGGGCTTTATGCGTCCGTCTTGTGTGGGTCCCACACCGCTGAACGGTGCGTTTGACATGGTTGGAGTGACCGCTCCCACGGTGAGAATGTCGTCCGCGTCGGCGGGAAACGTTATCTTCTTCCACGGCCCCATGCCGCTGTTGCCCGCACTGTTGACCAGTATGATGCCCTTGGAGGCCAACATGGATGCCGTATGCGATATGTATGCGGTGCGTCCGTCCATGTCCCGGTAGTGGTAATCATCGGCTTTGTTGTCGAAATGGTAGTATCCGAGACTGCTGTTTATAAGGTCTGCGCCAACAGAGTCGGCATATTCGGCCGCCATTGCCCAATAGTCTTCCTCCACGGGCTGCTCTGTCTGCCGGTCTTCGCACCTTAACAGCCAGAAAGAAGCCTCAGGAGCGCAGCCGACATACACGTTGGGAGCGTAGGCAGCCATTGCCGAGAGCACTTTAGTGCCGTGATCCGTTTCCTGACAGATGCCTTTTGACGACGGATTGACGAAGTCGCGCGTGCCAACCAGCCTTGTGCGGGCAAAGGCCGGTATCTTGTCGGCGTTCATAAAGCCACCGTCGAGCACAGCAATGGTCATTCCCTTGCCGGTAAAGCCCTTGTTGTGGAGAGCAAGCCCGTTGATTGCGTCAATCTGGGCGTTTGATGCGGCATAGAAAGAGGTGGCTACGGAGTCCCAACGGTTGTATGTCTCGTGATATTTCTTGCGCATTTCCACTGGAAACACGGAGTCCGGCGACTGCCACACCAGCTTGTATGCCTTGACACAGGCCAGTCTGGCGAGCGCATTGGCCACAATGGTGTCGCTGACCCTTACAATTATGGCGTTGTTCCACCGGCTTGCGCCTACTATCCGTGCCCCTTTCACGTTGAAAAGGCGTGTGTAGGCGGCGCTCACCGGCAGGTCTGTGGAGTCCAAAGGCAGCCCCTGTCTCCTGCGACGCTCCACTGACTTGCGCGAAAGGAACGCCAGAGGCTGTGAAAGGCTGTACGCCGTGCCCTGCTTGTCCTTGAGAAAGTATCTGAAAATGTAGCTTTTGTCCTCCCGGTTCTTCGTCTTTACGGGCTTGTCGCCAAGGGTTGTGCCGGCCAAGGCCGCGACCTGGCACAGTGCGGCTGCGACTGTCACCGCCAAAGTGAGGCGGAAACGTCTTGTCCTTGCAGTCCTTTCCGTGGATAGCTTCCTCTCTTTCATGCCGTGAAAGACTTGTCTGTATGCCGTAGGTAATGTCTTGCGCACCTTAGAACGGTGCTTTCTGTTCTTCAGCGGGCGGCGGAAGGAAACCACTGTCCTGCGGAAAACCGCTGTCCGGCAGGTCTGCGCCGCCGAAGCCGCCGCCGTTGATGCGGGAACCCATGATTTCGCCCTCGACAGAGGCGGAGCTGCCGCCGAGCGACTTGCTTTCAGGGTTCTCAAACCGTGTGTACTCGCCCCTGAAGGTCAGGGTCACGATGCCCGTGGCACCCTTACGGTGCTTGGCAATGATTATCTGGGCCTTGCCACGCAGGTCGTTGCCCTTGTCGTCTTCATATATATGGTAGTATTCCGGGCGGTGTACGAACAGAACCATGTCGGCATCCTGCTCTATGGCACCCGATTCGCGCAGGTCACTCAACTGCGGAATCTTGCCTTCTATGCCTTCGCGCCCCTCAACTCCACGGTTCAGCTGGCTCAAGGCCAGTATCGGTATGTCCAACTCCTTGGCCAGTCCCTTGAGAGACGTGGATATTTTGGCCACCTCTTCCTGCCGGCTGTTGAAACGCATGCCGTTGGCGTTCATAAGTTGCAGGTAGTCGATCATTATCATCTTCACTCCGTGCTCCCGGACGAGCCTCCGCGCTTTTGTGCGCAGCTCAAACACAGACAAACCCGGCGTGTCGTCGATATACATCGGTGCACCGAGCAGATTGCCCATGCGTTTGTCAAGCCTGTCCCATTCGTCCGGCTGCAGCTGACCGCTGAGTATCTTGCTTCCCTGTATCTCACAGCTGTTGGAAATGAGGCGGTTCACGAGCTGTACGTTGCTCATTTCAAGTGAGAAGAAGGCGGTGGGAACTTTGAAGTCGGCGGCTATGTTCTTTGCCATGGACAGTGCGAACGACGTCTTGCCCATTGCCGGTCGGCCGGCGATGATGATAAGGTCGCTCGACTGCCATCCGCTGGTTATCTCGTCCAGCTTGTCGTAGCCTGAAGGCACGCCTGTCAGTCCGTCTTTGTTGGCCGCAGCCTTCTGGATGACCTCCACAGCGTTCTTAATCACAGGGTCTATCTGCGTATAGTCCTTCTTCATGTGACGCTGGGACAGCTCAAAGAGCGAGCTTTCGGCCTCTTGCATCAGGTCGTCTATGTCGGTTGTGTCGTCGAAAGCCTTGGTTTCCACTACGCTTGCGAACGAGATGAGCTGCCTTGCAAGGAACTTATGGGCGATGATACGGGCGTGATACTCGATGTTAGCCGACGATGCGACCCTCGAACTAAGCTCTGCTATATACACAGGGCCGCCCACTTCTTCGAGCGTACCGTTCTTTGCCAGCCGCTCAGTGACGGTCAGCACGTCGATAGGGTGCTCGTCGCCGCTCAAGTCGCGTATGGCTGAATAGATCAACTGGTTGCGTTTCTCGTAGAAACTCTCCGGATAGAGTATCTCGCACACCACTGCGTATGCGTCCTTGTCTATCATTATTGCGCCCAGCACGGCCTTTTCCACATCCAAGGCTTGCGGTTGCAGGTGGGCGAAAGTGGTATCTACAGCGGTGGGGCGGCGCGTGCGCTTGCCCTTGCTGTCGTTTGCTTGTTCAGGCATATAGCGTTTCAGGTGTTATGACGGCTGCAAAAGTACAAAAAAAAAACGAATGACATTCTCCGCACCCGTGCTTTTGGGTGTCCGCTCCGCTTCTTTTGCCGTCGATGCCGCCGATGTGCAGATGTATGCCACATGGTTTCCGATTGTATCCCGGCCTGTTGCAAGTCGTAAATGCGGCATTTACGCCCCGTAAACCGCCCGTTTACGATGTATAAACCGCCGGGTTGCGCTCCGTAACCCGGCGGTTTCTGGAACAAACAGGCCGCCAATGGTTTACAAATGACGGCTGATTGTAATGTTAAAGGTGCGTTTTTGCCGAATATAAAAGGTCGGTTTGGCGTATTAAAGA
>CAVHML010000146.1:0-5997 GCA_963636905.1 bacterium | reverse complement strand
AAAGGAGAGCTTCCCCTTGTTGAAAAACGCCCTTCAGAACTGAAAGATGGAGAAGTTTACGCTTCCGTAAGCGCGGCGTTCGGCAAAGTGGGGCAGTGAGCTGAAGTCGTTTTTCGCCCCGTGTTCAAACACCAGCACGCCGCCTTCCTTCACCAGACCCTTGTCTATAATCATCCCCGGGATGCGTGGCAGTTCGGGCAAAGCGTAGGGCGGGTCGGCAAAAACGAGGTTGTACTGCTCCCGGCAAGCCTTGATGAAGCGCAGCGCATCGGTGCGTAAGGGAACGCAACTGCCGTCGCCGAGTTTCTTCAAGCACTGCACTATAAACGCATGGTGCTCCCTGTCCTGCTCCACACTGACCACTCTTGAGCAGCCGCGCGACAACATTTCGAGCGAAATGCTGCCCGTTCCTGAAAACAGGTCGAGGGCTGACGCACCCTCAAGGTCGATGTAGGAGCCGAGAACGTTGAAGATGTTTTCCTTGGCAAAGTCGGTTGTGGGTCGCGCCTTGAACGTTCGCGGTATGTCAAACCGCCTCCCCTTGTATTTTCCCGTTATTATACGCATGGCCAACTACCTCCCTTTTACGAAAAAAGTCATCAGGTCGTATGGCATACCCTTTATCTGTGTGACCGCCGCACGGTTGAAATCACCGGCCGGATTGACCACATACACCCTGCGGAGATAGCTTTTCGCCTCGTCCAGAAGCCACTCTTTCTCAGGAATGTCGCCCACAAGATACAGCTCGTCGCCGTCGTTGTCCATGCCGAGCTGCTTCCATACGCACAGAATGAAGTAGGCTGCGTCGTGCGCATTATCCACTTCAAAGGAGTTACAGAACTTGAAGCGGTTCTTGCCGAAGCGGAACAGCTCCAGTTTCCGGTCGTGAAAATATCCGTAGAGCTTGCCCCGCGAGCCGGAGAAGCTGCGTTTATAGAGGTATCTCCACACCGGGCCGATGGCAGTGCCGAACTTTGCGTCGGCAAAGCGGTCGTCTATCACGAGCTTCAGGTCTTTGTTCACCCCGAACACCGCCACTGCGTTGAGGTCGGGCAACACATCGGCCACCGTCACCGCACCGCCGCTGTGCGGAAAGGCGTGGGCATAGAGTGCCGGGGCATCGCTTTCGCTGTACAAATCCACCGGCACCATCAGCACAGGGGCATCCACGAGCACAAGAACCCGGCGGTAGGCGGCGGCAGGAAGCTCCGCTGTCTTGAACGCCTCGCGCAGATTGGCTGCAAGCGACACGCCGCTGCGCACCGTGTATGGCTCGTATGTCACGCGTGACTCGCCGCCTTCCGTCCGCATGGCGGCAAACGCCAGCGAGCCGCGCCCCACTCTGATGACCAGCATCTGGCCTTTTGCTATGTCGGTGTTGGTGTCTGTTGTCATGTGTGTGTCGCTATTTCCTGTCGTAGGCGTGCGCCGGATAGTCGATAGTATAGTGTAGGCCGCGACATTCCTTGCGCTCTATCGCCCACCGGGTGATGAGATAGCCCACGTTAATCATGTTCCTAAGCTCGCAGATGTCACGGCTCGCTTTTACGCGCTTAAAGAGGTTTTCGGTCTCTTCGTACAGTATGTCGAGCCTGTCCCATGCACGTTTCAACCGCAAGTCGCTGCGTACTATGCCCACATAGTTGCTCATAATCTCGCCAACCTCCTTGACGCTCTGCGTAATGAGCACCTTCTCCTCGTTGGTCATGGTGCCTTCGTCGTTCCACTCCGGCACTTTCTCGTTGAAGTCGTACTCGTCAACGTGCGCAAGCGAGTGCTTCGCCGCCGCATCGGCATAGACCACGGCCTCAATCAGGGAGTTGCTGGCCAGTCGGTTGCCGCCATGCAGTCCCGTACACGAACATTCGCCGAGGGCATATAGCCGCTCTATGCTCGACTGGCCGTTGAGATCTACCTTTATACCACCACACATATAGTGGGCGGCAGGGCGTACAGGGATATAATCAGTGGTAATATCGATGCCGATACTCTTGCACTTGGCGTAGATATTCGGGAAGTGCCGCTTGGTTTCTTCGGCGTTTTTGTGGGTGACATCGAGGCACACGTGGTTCAAACCGTGTATCTTCATCTCCTTGTCAATGGCTCTTGCCACTATGTCACGCGGCGCGAGAGACAGCCTTTCGTCATACTTTTCCATGAACGTCTCGCCGTTCGGCAGTTTCAAAACGCCGCCGTAGCCGCGCATGGCCTCGGTGATGAGGAATGCAGGGTGGGTCTCTCCGGGGTGGTAAAGGGCGGTCGGGTGGAACTGTACGAACTCCATATCGGCCACAGTTCCCTTGGCTCTATATACCATAGCTTCGCCATCGCCAGTGGCAATGACCGGGTTGGTGGTGCTCTGATATACGGCTCCGCACCCTCCTGTACACATTACCGTCACCTTACTCAGGTAAGTGTCCACCTTTTGTGTGTCGGGATTGAGCACGTAAGCGCCGTAACAATATATATAAGGTGTGCGTCGGGTGACGCGCGCACCCAAATGGTGCTGCGTGATTATCTCCACGGCGAAGTGGTTCTCCTTGACTTCAATGTCGGGATTGCTGCGTATGGCCTCCATAAGTCCGCGCTGTATCTCTGCGCCAGTATCATCGGCGTGGTGCAGAATGCGAAATTCCGAGTGGCCGCCCTCGCGGTGGAGGTCGAAGTCGCCGCCTTCCTTGCGGTCGAAGTTAACGCCCCAGCTTACCAACTCCTTTATTTGCGCCGGCGCATTACGCACCACCTGCTCCACGGCACGGCGGTCGCTGATGTAGTCTCCGGCTATTATCGTGTCCTCGATGTGCTTCTCGAAGTTGTCAATCTTCATGTTTGTGACCGACGCCACGCCGCCCTGCGCAAACGAGGTGTTGGCTTCGTCGAGCGTAGTCTTGCAAATCAGGCACACTTTACCCTTGTGTGCCCGTGCGATTTTCAGTGCGTAGCTCATGCCGGCCACACCGGAACCAATTATCAGGAAGTCGTATTTGAAAACCATAACAGTGCTTTTGCGTTGTGCAAAAGTAGCTATTTTAATCGGTAAGGTGCAATTTCGTAATGCTATATTTTTGCTCTTTTTGCGTTTTTCCGTACTTTTGCGGTCAGAAAAGCGCCGCTTTACGCCCCGTAAACGGGCGGTTTACAACTGCCAAATGCCGCATTTAGGATGCGTAACCCGTGCGTTTGCGAACCGGACAGTGACAACTTGTCCGGCGAGAGCCTACCTTTATGTATATGAGACAGTTCTTGTTTTTTCTCCTTTCCGCCGTGTTTGCACCTGCCATAGCGTTGGCGCAGACCGACAACACGTTTGACGCTGACGACGAAACCGCCGTTCCGGCCGACACCATTGCCGCAGACACGGTCGGCGCGGAGGCCGCTTTGCCGTGGCCGCAGAACGTCCGGGCAGGTCTGGACGGTCTGTTGAACAGCCAAATGTTCGAGACTTCGCAGGTGGGACTGATGGTCTTTGACCTCACGGCCGACAGCGTTATATACCGAAAGAACGAGCGTCAGCTCATGCGTCCGGCCTCCACAATGAAGCTGCTCACCGCCATAGCTGCCATAGACCGCCTCGGCGGCTCCTATCTGTTGCGCACTTCGCTCAGCTATACGGGCCAGATAGAGAACCGCACCCTGACGGGCGACGTGTATTGCGTGGGCGGTTTCGACCCCAGGTTCAACACTGACGACATGAAAGCCTTTGTGGAAAGTCTGCGTAGCATGGGGGTTGATACAATACGTGGGCGCATCGTGGCCGACAAGTCCATGAAAGAGCCGGAGCAATTCGGCGAGGGGTGGTGCTGGGACGACGACAACCCGGTGCTTTCGCCTCTGCTCGTGTCGCGCAAGGACAGGTTTGCGGAGCGTTTTGTCGATGAGTTGCGCGAGGCAGGTGTGGTGGTTGAGGCATACAACTCCGAAGGCGAAGCCCCGCAGGATGCCTCTGTAGTGTGCACGCGTTCCCACACTATCGACCAGATACTGATGCGTATGATGAAAGAAAGCGACAACCTGTATGCCGAAGCCATGTTCTTCCAGCTGGCCGCAGCGTCGGGTAACACTCCGGCAAAGGCCGCTCATGCGCGCTCAGCCGTAAAGAAACTGTTGGGAAAGGCCGGGCTTGACCCCGCCATGTGCCGGATTGCCGACGGTAGCGGCCTGTCTTTATACAACTATGTGTCGGCGGAAATTGAGGCAAAGCTGCTGCGTTACGCCTACAGAAACTCCAATATCTACCTGCACCTGTACCCTTCGCTGCCCATAGCCGGTGAAGACGGCACGCTGAAGAAGCGCATGAAGGGCACCCACGCCGAGGGTAACGTAAGGGCAAAGACCGGCACGCTCACCGGAGTCTATTCACTTGCGGGCTACTGCACGGCCTCCAACGGCCACGTCCTGTGCTTTGCCATACTGAACCAGGGCGTTCTCCACGCCGGCAACGCCCGCATTTTCCAGGACAAGGTGTGCTCCCTGCTGTGCCGTCCGTAGATTTACAAGCAAGAAAGGTATGAAAGAGTTAGTGATAGTAGGCATCGGGAGCTTCCTTGGAGGCGGTTTGCGCTACGCAGTGTCACGCCTGGCGGTGGCCATAGCCCCCGCTCCGTTCCCCTTAGGCACGTTTCTGGTGAACACCATCGGCTGCCTTGTCATCGGTTTCGTGTCGGCTTTGCCCCTCGGAAGCGGCCTTTCGCCACAGACAAAGCTGTTTCTCACCACCGGCGTCTGCGGCGGTTTCACCACGTTTTCCACCTTTATGAACGAGAATTATGCCCTTGCCAAAGACGGCAACGGCCTGGTTCTCGCCCTCTATGTCATAGGGAGTCTTGCCTTGGGCATGGCAGCTGTCATCGCAGGCCACTGGCTTGGCAAGGCTGTAGCGTAACCTTTATTGTTTCAAACGGCAGCCTTGTCAGTTTTCAACGGACGGGTTGACGGTCAGAGACCCTCGCGATAGAAGTCGAGAGCCTCGCATATTTCGTCGTGCGAGGCCGTCCTGTTGATGCGTATGTCGCCTATATTGCCCAGCAGAGTGAAGTTTATCGTGCCCGAAGTGTTCTTCTTGTCGTGCGTCATCAGCTCGATCAGCTGCGGATAGTCGTCGCACGAGAAGTCCATACGCCCGTAGTTTTCGTTGATGAACGCCACGGTCTGGCGCAACATCTCGGTGGGAAAGCCCTCCTTAACCGCACTCAGGTAAAGCTCACACACCAGTCCGTAGGCCACAGCATAGCCGTGCAGCACCGGTTTCCGGGCGAGTGCCAGCGACTCGAAGGCGTGTCCCACGGTGTGACCGAGGTTGAGAGCCTTGCGCAAGCCCTGCTCTGTGGGGTCGGCCTCCACCACTTTTTCCTTGACAGCCACCGATTCGGCCACCATGCGGCGCAGCTTTGCGAGGTCAGGGCGGCGGATGTCGAACGCCAAAAGCTCCGCCCACGTCCGCTCAGTGGCCAGCAGACCGTGCTTAACCATCTCGGCGTAGCCCGACAGGAGGTTGGGTTCGTCCATCGTTCTCAGGAACTCAGTGTCTATAATCACACGGTCGGCGTTTGAGAACACGCCTATCTCGTTCTTCAGTCCGTTGTAGTTTATGCCCGTTTTTCCCCCTACCGAGGCATCCACCATGGCCAGTAGCGACGTGGGAATGTTGATGAAACGTATGCCGCGCTTGAAGGTTGAGGCGGCGAAACCGCCGAGATCGGTCACCATACCGCCGCCCACATTGACAAGAAGCGAATGGCGCGTGGCTCCCATACGGCCGAGTTCCGACCACACATGAGCCACTGTTTCGAGCGTCTTGCAGGTGTCTCCCGCCCCTATCACTATGGTTTGTGCACCGGCGATGCATCCCGTTTCACTTAAAAGCGGCAGACACAAGTGCGCAGTGGTCTCGTCTGCGAGCACAAAGAGCCTGTCGTGCGGACAGCCGGCAATGGCTTTGGCCAGCGACTCCCGCAGGTTTTCCGATATTATTATGTCCTGTTTTCCTGTCATAAGCGT
>CAVHML010000145.1:0-6062 GCA_963636905.1 bacterium | reverse complement strand
AAAAGGCATTGCGGCAATAGTAAAGCAGTACATATTCCAGTACTTTCGTACACTATCGGAAACGATCTTGTGCAAAAACTGAAGCCAATCCATCGGGTATTCAAAAAGACCATATAGTTTTTTAATGACAAGCCGAGCGAATCGAAAAGGCGGTGGCACCCACTGTCGGATGTCACCGCCTGAACTCGCTGCTTGCGGTGCCGGATGCCGGCATTGCAAGCATTGTGTGTCTTTACTTCCGTGGCCGGTTTTCTACCAGCCGGGGTTCTGCTCCGCCTGTTTCTCGTCGGCGGTCAGCGCATGGCCGTTGCGCTGTATGCCGTCGAGGTATGTCTGCGGAATGGGGCGCAGCACCATATAGTCCTTGATGTTGGCGGCAGCCTGTGGGTTGTATGCCTGTACGCGCTTCACGAGCGTCTTTGTGCGTGCCAAGTCCTGCCAGCGCAGCAGCTCGCCGCACAGTTCGCGTGTGCGCTCGTTGAGTACGAGGCACAGCATGCGGTCGTAGTCGCTCGTGTAGCCCAGCTTGCTTATCACCGCCTCGTCTTCGGCGGGCAGGTTGTCTTTGTCGGCAATGTGCAGACTGGTTGGTGCGGTGGTCTCGGCAATGCCGTTTGACTCGTAGTAGGAGCACTCGCCCATGTAGCTGTTCACGCCGTCGTTGGCATATCCCGGTGCACCCACCTTGTAGGCCGCACCCCCATCGACATAGGCTTCGCGGTCTTCACCGTCCTTGTAGGCGGCACGGTCGCGCAGGGCGTTGATATAGGTGAGAGCCTCGCCATATTTGTGCTGGCGCACCAGAGCCTCGGCGGCTATCAGGTAGGTCTCGCCAAGTCGGGCGAGTATGCCGTCACGAGTGCCGACGCGGTCGGTCTTGCTCGTGCGGTAACCGTCGATATACTTGCTCAGCGAGGGAAAGAACTGCGTGTAGGCAAACAGTGGGTTGTCGCCGCTGCTGCTTCCTGTCGGATAGGCCACAAACACGGTGGGTATGGTCTTGCCCGTCTTGCTGTAGATTACCGAGTCGGAGCAGCGCGTGCTGCTGTACCGGGTGTCGCCGGGCGTGTTCACCACATACATCACGCCGAGATCGCCGTTGGTATAGTAGGTGGAGCTTTTCTGGTTGTTGACGGCCATCTTCGTCTTGAAGCTCTTCCAGAAGCGCGAGTCGTTCACCTTGTCATACACATCGTAGGTGTAGTACGACGTGCGCAGACGTTGGTATTCGCGTTCGCCGGCCACATCGCGCTGCATATAGGGCAAGTCCTTATATACCGATATATAATAAAGGTGGGTTTGGTTGTAGGTGTTGGCGTCGTTGGCCGACTTGTCGGCGTTGAACTGTGCTGCCAGGATTATCTCGTCGAGCTTTTCGTTGGCGCCGTCGGGGCCGGTGTAGTTCCACAGGTCGGAGTAGTTGGGCGCAAGCGTGTGGCGGCCAATCACCTCCTTGGCATACTTCAGGCAGTCGGTCAAGTCCTGCTCCTTATAGGCGGCGTTCCAGTCGTCGTTGCGCTCGCTTGCCCTCGACAGCAGAGCCTTGGCCAGGAAGTGGGCTGCGGCGTCCTTGGTCATCTGTCCCGTCTTCTCAGCCTCCTGCGGCAGCATTTCGTATGCTTTCTCAAGGTCTGAGATGCACTGGGCGTAGGTGTCTTCGGCAGAAGCACGCTCAAACTCGCGCTGCGGCGTATCGCTTGTGGTCAGCTTCAGCGGCACACCGCCATACTGTGCAACCAGCGTATAGAAGTTGAAACCGCGCAGGAAGTAAGCCTCGCCAAGGTATTGCTTCATCTTGTCGTTGGTCTGCACCTTGGGCGTGGCGTTCTCTATGAGCAGGTTGGCGTTGTTTATGCCCACGAACATCTCGTCCCACAGGTCGTACATGTTGGTTGAGTTGCCCGTAATGGTGGGTCCGTAGTTGCCGTCGTAGTTGTTCCACGAGGCGTTGGAGCCGTCGCCGCCAACGGTAAACTCGTCAACGCCGTTCTGTGTGAACGCCACTGAGTTCTCGCGCGAGAAGTGGTAGCGCAGGTTCTCGTACAGAGCCGTGGCCAGATTGGCTATGCCTTCGTCGGTGCTCAGGTACTCCGTGTTGCGCTTTGTCTTCAGTTCCTCGTTCAGGAAGTCGCTGCACGAGGTTGCCGCCAGCCCCATCGAGGCGACGAGGGCAACGGTGTATATATAATTATGTAGTCTCATGTCGTTAAAAATGTTAGTTTCACGGTTTTGTTTTGTTGGATTTGTGTGCCGGAACTTAGAAGTCCAGGCTTAGTCCGACGGTCCATCCACGGTTCCAGTTGGACGTGTAGGCTTGCGATGCGTCGAGTTCGAGGAACTTCACCGCCGAGTATATCCTGAACGGATTGCGTGCCTGCACATACACCCTCATGCTGTTGATGCCCACATGGCCTATCACGCTCTTTGGCAGAGTGTAGCCCAGCGATATGCTGCGCACCTTTAGGAAACCGCCGTCCTTGTAGCCCACAATCTTGTAGTACTTGTCGCCGCCGCCGATGTTGTATATCGGCTTCTGGTATTCCGAGTTGTGGTTGTTCTCGTTGTAGTAGTTTATGGAGCGCTGCATGTAGCGTCCGCCCTGCCACTCGCCGCCTGTGCTCACCTTGTAGCCGAATCTTCCATACAACATGAAACTGAAGTCGAAGTTCTTGTAGGTGAATGTGTTTGTCATACCGAATATCCAGTGGGGGTTGGTGTTGCCTATCACCACGCGGTCGTTGTTGGGATCTATCTTGTAGTCGCCGTTTTGGTCAACGGGGCGCACCATTCCTGCCGTGAAGCTGTTGCCGTTGGCGTTGAACTTGGCCATCTCCTCGGCGTCTTCGGGCTGCCAGATACCGCCGAACTCATAGTCGTAGAGCGAGTTTATGGCTTCGCCTATGAAGAGGTTGTTGTTGATGTCGTCCTCGTTGCCGTTGGCCAGCTTGTCAATCTTGTCCTTTTGGTAGGAAACGTTGATTGTGGTGTTCCAGCGGAAGTCCTTCGACTGTATGTTGACGGTGTTGAGCGTGAGATCAACGCCCTTGTTGGATGTCTCGCCGATGTTTGCCCAGGTGTTCTTGTAGCCTGTTATCGACGGGATAGACATCTGCATGAGCAGGTCTCTCGTCTTTGAGGTGTATATGTCGAGCACACCGCTTATGCGTCCCTTGAGGAAGCTGAAGTCGATACCGAAGTTCCACTGCGTGGTCTTCTCCCATCCAAGCTCCGAGTTGGCCATTGGCAGGTTGCCGTCCGACAGCATCGGCTCCGTGGGGGCGTAGCCCTGTTGCAGCGAACTGCCGAACGGGTAGAACACCGACACCACTCCTCCCTTTGTCTGATAGGGTTCGATGGCCGAGTTGCCTGTCACGCCGACACCGACGCGCAGCTTCAGCTGGTCAACCCACGTGACGCCTTTCATAAACTGTTCCTGATCCATGCGCCATCCCAAGGCCATGCTGGGGAAGAACGCCCACTTGTGACCCTCGGCCAGCTGTGACGCACCGTCCCAGCGTCCGCTTAAGGTGAGCAGATACTTGTCGGCGAAGCTGTAGTTCACGCGTGCCATGTATGAGAGCAACTGCCTTTCCGACAGCGATGTGCCCCAGTCGGTGAGCTGGTCGGCAGGTATTTGCTCCTTGGTCAGTGCGTTCCACTTGGCCGGCTCGTAGGGTATGCCGTCGGCAGACAGCGATGCGTCCTCGTATCTGTACTTGGTTGAGCTTTGCAGAAGCGTCACTCCCACATTGTGCAGCCCCAGCGTGCGGTTGTAGTACACGAGGTTGTCCATCGTCCACGACACGTTGGCGTCGTGCGACTTCGACGCATGGTTAAGTCCCTGGCTGCTTGTTGACAGCTTGTCGCGGAAAGTTCCGACACTGCGGTAGCGCAGATCGGGCCCGAAGTTGAAGCGGTAGCTCAGTCCCTTGAGCGGCTCCCACATCTGTCCGAAGTCGAGTTGGGCGTAGAGACTCGCTATCACGCGGAACACGCGCCGCTCGTTTTGGCTGTGGTTCCACTCGTCGGCGATGTTCTTCACCATGTCGTCGCCTCCCGGATTGGTTATCAGGTTGCCGTCACTGTCGTATGGCTGCGCGTAGGGGAACTGGCTTGTGGCCGCATAGTAAAGGTTTGAGGGCAGCCCCTTGAGCAGCGAGCCTTGCGAACTGGCCGTGGAGCCGTATTGCTGCAGCCCGAACGAGCCGTTTACGTTCATGCCTATGTTGAGCCATTTCTGCGGTTTGGCGTCAAGACTCACCTTTGACGAGTACCGGCGGTAGCTCTGTCCCTTGATGGTTCCGGTGTTGTCGAGTATGCCAAACGACATGTATCCCTTGAACTTGTCGGTGCCTCCGCTGATGCCGAGCGTGTGTTCTTGGGTTATGCCGGTACGGGTCACGAGGTCCTGCCAGTCGAATGTGGGCACCTTTGAGCCGTCCCATGTGCCGCCTTCCCATCCTTTCATTATGTTTGCCCATGCGGTCGGGTCAGCCTCGGCCTTGAATATCTCGCGGTCAATGTCGATGTTGGGCTGGTCGGCGCGCGGATATTTGTCGGGGTTCATGTAGTAGTACGACCAGCGGCGCCAGTCTATGTACTCGGCAGAGTTCATCTGCGTCGAGTAGTCTTCAAGGGTTTCAAACGTCACGGTGCCGTCATAGCTCACCTTGGTCTTGCCTGCCTGACCCTGTTTCGTGGTCACGAGTATCACTCCGTTGGCTCCCCGGCTACCGTATATGGCCGTTGCCGACGCGTCTTTCAATATGTCTATGCTCTCTATGTCGCGCGGATTGAGGGTCTCGATGCCGCTCTGCGACATCAGTGGAATGCCGTCAACCACATAGAGGGGCGTGTTTTGCGCATTGATGGAGCGCACTCCGCGCACGTTGATTGTACCGATTTCGCCCGGGCGCTCGTTGCTCGTGATGTCCACACCGGCCGCTTTGCCCTGCATGGCCTCCAGTGCGTTGCCCACGGGACGCGAGTTCAGATCCTTCTCACTCACACGGATGAGCGAGCCGGTCACGTCAGACTTGCGCTGTACTCCATATCCCACGACCACCACCTCGTTGAGCAGCTGCTCGTCAGGCTCCATTTTCACCACTCCGCCGGCGGCCGCCACCTTGTCCTTGTAGCCGGTATAAGACAGCTTGACCTGCGTTCCGCGCTGTATGTGCAGCGTGTAGTTGCCGTCAACGTCGGTTATGGTGGCGGCGTTGCCCGTCATGGCGCGCACGGTTACGCCGATCAGCGGCTCTCCGTTCTCGTCAACCACCTTTCCTTTCACGGCGTTGTCCTGCTGTTGGATTGACTGACTGTTCATGGGTTGCCCGGTTGCATTGACAGCGAGCGGAGAGCACACTGCCAGAAAGCCCACACCGAACATCGTTCCCAGCAATGAACGCGTACTTTTGCGCATCATTGCTTCTACAATAATGTTAATTGCATGTTGGTTAGTATTTTTTTTGAATGTTTCAACCGGCCGCTGCCGACTGTTTTTGTTTTAGTTGTCGTTGGTAAAGACAATGCAAAATGGAGGCAAGAGAGCGTGCTCTCGGTCGCCCGAATGCTGTTTGTCTTATGCAAAGGTATGCTTTCTTGTGTGAAAAGGCCGAAACTTCCGCGCCTTTTTGTGCGGCTATCACCCCCCCCCGTAACATTTTTTTAACTGCGTCTGCGCCATATTTTCACCAAAATTGCACTATTCGTCCCCACCACAGGCAACTCCACGCCCATCCTTGCCGTGGTTTTATTCCGGCGGTAACGGCATCTGCAATATAAAAGCGGCCATTTAATGTGTGTAAAGGCATGGTTTGCGGGATGTAACCCGCCGCTTTACACTCCTTAAACGGCCGCTTTGCACAGGCGGATGAAACAGAGTCGGCTACAGGAAGCCGCCGGCCAATCTTGCCAAAAACACTTGCCTGGTTTACAAGAAACGGCTTGTTGCGGTTTGAGGGTCGTTCCGTTGGGACATAAACCGTTGCACAAATCGCGGAAAGATGTTTTTAACCGTCACATATCTTGTATTATTCCTGTGTTTGCATTACCTTTGCAAG
>CAVHML010000144.1:0-6125 GCA_963636905.1 bacterium | reverse complement strand
GGCATAGCCTCGAAGAGGCTGCACCTCAGTAACCCCATGTGCAGCGTTAGCGGAACATGGGGACTTAGGATATGGTACAAAACATCGGCTTCGAAGATGCCGCACATAAGGCTATAGATATGTCTCCACACAGGAAAGCAAGCCTCTCCGCAGCTGTGCGGCATCTTCGAAGCCGGCATTGGCACTGACATCCGCACCCCATGTTCCGCTAACGCTGCACATGGGGTTACTGAGGTGCGGCCTCTTCGAGGCCAAGATGGCAAGACGCTATCTGCGAATTTGGCGGAATAACCTGAAAAAGGGCATCATTATACTGAGAAAATGGCGTGTTTGTTCCGAAACCATAACGGTAGTGTTTCGTAAACCGCCCGTTTATGGGTCGCAAACAGGGCGTTTACGAGGCGTAACCCGGCCATTTACGGAGCGTAAACGGCCGGGTTACGGAAAGGGAGTGGTGGGGATATGGTGGGGAAGCAGCTACTTGACGGTGGTCAGGCAGGTGTTGAACGAGTGCGGCCTGGCCGTTATGTTCAGGTACTTCGTGCCTATTTTCACCGACAGCAGGGCTTCCGTGTCGGTGAAGTTGCCCGCCGTGACGATGTATCTGCCGCCCTTGTCCCTGAACACCACTACCGGCGTGTCGCTGTGGGCGCGCCCTGCGTATGCAACCGTTTCGGTTCCGCGCTGTATGAAGTGGCTGAAGTGTTTGTAAGCGTAGTATTCGGCGGTGTATCTGGGCTTGCGCGTCTTGCTGTCCACCTGCACGAGGGCGTTCTGAGTCCACCCCCAGGGCGACATACCGTTGTCTTTCAGTATGAAATTCCAGTTGTAGTATTCGTCACAGCCGTTGCCGATGTTGTCAGACAGCAGGAAGAAGGTGTGCTCCCCGGCCTTCCAGTCCATCGAACCGTTGCCGCACTCGCTCTCGCTGACCATAAAGCGGTGGCGGGGGTAGCGTTTGCGCATCTGGGGCAGGTTGTTTCGGCACTCCCACTGTGTGCCTATGCCCTTCACGTTGGCCAGTAGCGTCTCGTTGTCGAGTATCTTTTCCACGTAGTCGAGGCGGTTGGTGTTGAAAGTGCCTATCCACAGCTCCACCTCCGGGTGGTTTTTGGCGAGTGTGGGGGCGAGATAGTCGTTGTTGAAGCGCAGTGTGCCCTCCGCAGTCCATGCACATCCGGGGTAGGGAGTGTAGGAATAAGCCTCGTTTTGGTACATCACTTTGGTTATGTTCAGCCCCTCCGCCTTGTAAAGGTCGATGAACCGGCAGAACATGTCGGCGTAACATTGCAGGTAACGCGGGTCTTGGATGAAGTAATCCTGCGTGGCGAGGCGGCGCGGAAACACCCCATTGCGGTCGCCGAGCAGTTTCATCTCGTCGGCATCCACCTCCTTGCCGTCGTCCATATAGAGCAGATAGCCCTGCCGTGGGTCCATCTTGTTGTATCCGTTGGGCGACACAGGGTAGTCATGGGTTATCTTCATCCACACGGGAGGACTCCACGGACTCATGAAGAGCGGCAGGTCGGGGCGGTATCTCTGCGCCGCACGTATCAGGGGGATTATGTTGCGTTTGTCATGCTCTATGTTGAAATACCTGAGGGCAAGGTCTCCGCTCACATCACTGCAACTGTACCACTCCCGGGAGTAGTCATTTGCGTTCATGGATACCCTTCCGCAGGAAAATCTCAGGTCTCCGTCGGGCGAAAACAGGTTGAACAGCAGCTCGTCCTGCTCCTTTCTGGTCAGCAGGTTGAACGCATCCCAGTCCAACTCGTTGAATGTCGTGCCGAAAGCCACGAACTTGGTGCCGCTGGTTTGGCCGTCGGCTTCCGCCACCACCTCGCCTTTGGGGCTTGAAGCCATGGTTGTCTTGCCCGTAACCCACGGTTCGGTCTCGGTGGTGGTGTAGGTTGTCACTCTTTGCGCCCATGCATACGAGCCGCAAACGAGGGCAAACGATGCGATAATGGTTGTCTTGAACATATATATAATGTATGTTGGTTTGACGTAAACGGTGCGGTTTCCATTCGCAAATGTACGGGTTTTCACCCGTAACCATGCCGTTTATATGTTGCAAACGGCCTGTTTTTATGTAACAAACGGCCTGTTTGTGACTTTTTATTCCTACTTTTGTACGCCGGAAACACACCGGCCGCCACATTCAGTAGGCTCTCCGTCCGGCAAGACCGGCCTTCACGGAAGCCGCAAGCGGCCATTCGGAAACACAGGAATTATTGGTTCAGGGATGACAAACTGTAGGGTAACGGGCAAAAAGGATATAGCCGAGCACATACCAGTACTATGGAAACCGCTGTCAGAAGGGCAGCGGGAGTATCTGTTGGCGCACATTGAGCTGCGCAAGTTCAGGAAAGACGAGGCTATATACAACGAAAACGACACGCCGCGCTACTTCATGTGCCTCATAGAGGGCAAGGTGAAAGTGTATAAGGACGGCGCCAGCGGACGGCAGATAGTGAGGATAGTGCAGGAAACCGCCTTCTTCGGCTACCGCGCGGCGTGCGCTGAAGGCCGCTACCTCACGGGTGCTTCGGCCTTTGAGGACTCTCTGGTGTGCCTTATCCCCGTGGATGTGGTAAGGAAACTGATGCTTGAGAACAGCACAATGGCCATGTACTTCCTGAAACAGCTGGCAAAAGGACTGGGCGAAGCCGACACTTTGATGGTAAATCTGACCCAGAAACACATACGCGGGAGGCTTGCCGAGTCGCTTCTCCTGCTGCGTGACCGCTACGGAGTGGCCGAAGACGGGGTGACACTCAACGCCCGGCTCAGCCGGGAAGACCTTGCCAATATGTCAAACATGACCACGGGCAACGCCATACGCACCCTTTCTGCCTTCGCTTCCGAGGGGATAGTGGGCGTGGAGGGGCGCAAGATAAGCATAAAGTCGGAGAGTGGCCTGCGCAGTGTGTCCGATATGGGCTGACGTCAGGCCGGTATGATGAAGTTGAGCACCTCCTGCTCGACCGTAACCCGGTAGGTTCCCACCGGAGTGCTCATGAGTCTTCCGTCGATACTCACCAGGGCGTGACCAGTATCCACGGCCTCCACCTCACGGGTACGGAACGGATGCACACTGCGGTGGTTGAGGAAACGGCCGGTAAACAGCAGCCACAGACCGGCAAAGAGCTGCGTTACCTCAGGATGATAGACCACTGACACGTCCAGAAGGCCGTTGTAGGGCACGGCACTCGGTGTCTGGCCGTAGCCGCGCGCATTGCCTATGCACACAGTCATTACTTTACGCTTTATCGTGTCGGTGTTTATCTTCAGGTGCATGCGGTATTCAAGGCGGTGAAACACCATGATTGCGGTTGACGCAACGAACGCCAGCGTCTGCGAACCGAACAGGCGGCGCGCCTGACGGCGCAGATACATGATGTCAGCTATAAGGCCTATGTTGACGCAGTTGAGGAAATAGCGGCGGCATCTTTCCCCTTTCTTGTTCGTGTATCGTATGCATCCGAGGTCTATCTTGCGCGTCCGGCGCTGCCGGAGCCAGTCTATGGTCTGACCGATGTCGCTCTCGCGAAAATCCCAGAACCGTGCGAAGTCGTTGAGCACGCCGTTTGGTATCACTCCGAGCACCACTTCGTCGCGCAAACGTTTCTCTGTATCCATCAAAACGTTTGCCGCATCGTTCAGCGCAGAGTCGCCTCCGACCACTATTATGGTCTTGTAGCCGTTGTTGACGAGCATTCTCATGAGCCTTTCCACACTGTTTGCATTCTCGCTCTGCACGAGATCGTACTCGACACCCCTCTCGTTGAGCGCACGCTGTATGCGTTCACGCTGCCGGGCGTTGCGTGTAAATCCTTTTTTAGGGCAATAAAGGATGCCCCACCGTGTGTTTTCTACTGCCATAGTCGCTTGATTTTCCTTATTTTCTCGTCGGTTTCCAGTGCCGCGTCAATCCAGTTTATCGTAAAGCCACGCCGCTCCATGCCTCTGAACCACGTCATCTGCCGCTTGGCAAACTGGTGGATGGCTATTTCAAGGCGGCTGAACATCTCGTCAAAGGACAGCGTTCCGACGACGTATTCCGTGACGTATTTGTACTCAAGTCCGTAGTATATCAGGTCTTCGGCGGCTACTCCGCTGTCGAGGAGCGACCTTATCTCGTCAACCAAGCCCCCGCCGAGCCGTTGGCGGAGCCGCTGGCTTATCCTCTTTCTGCGCTCTTCGCGGCTGACATCCACACCTATTATTATACTGTCTATCGGCGGTATCTCGGCCGAAACCTGTGGGTTCTCGCCGTTGAACGTCTCTATTTCGATGGCCCGGATGGCTCTTTTGGCCGTGTCAACGTCGGTCTTGTTGTGCATCGTTGAGCCGTTCCTTTCCTTCAGTCCGGCCAGTATGGCGGTCAGTTCGGCCAGGCTCTTGCCCTCAAGCCGCGCCCTCAGCTCCCGGTTTTCGGGGACTGGCGCAAGGCGGTAGCCCTTCAGCACCGCCTCAAGATACAGTCCGCTGCCGCCGCAGAGTATGGGCGTGATCCCTCTGGCGGTGATTTCCGTGTAACAGCGCATGAAGTCGTGCTGGTATTGGAACAGGTTGTACTTCGTGCCCGGTTCGGCTATGTCAATCAGATGGTAGGGTATCCTGTGGCCGCCAACGGTGTAGTCGTCCAAATCCTTGCCCGTCCCGATGTCCATGCGGCGGTACACCTGCCGCGAGTCGGCGCTTATTATCTCCGCACCGAGGTCGTAGGCGAGTGCGGCGGCAAGGTTTGTCTTGCCGCTTGCGGTGGGTCCCAGTATGGTAATCATCGGTTTCATGGTGCAGTCTGCCGTATTCGTCAGATGCAAATTTAGTCATAATTTGTGATATATGTATCAGACAGACTGCGAATAACGCTTGTCCGAAGTCTCGCGTATCACCAGTTTCTGCGGCACAATCTCCTTGTATATCTTCGTGTCTCCGCCAATGCTGCGGAGCAACAGGTTGCATGCGGTGGCGCCGATGAGGTGCGACTGGTCGGCAATGGCCGACATACGTGGCGTGACATAACTTGCGTGAACGTCATCTGTAAAGCCTATCAGTGCCACATCATCGGGTATGCGAAGTCCGATGCGCTTTATGGCGTTGAAAGCGGCAAAGGTTATGATGTCGTTGAAGGCGAGTATCGCATCGGGACGGTCGGGTCGTGCGAGCAAATCCGTTGCCGCTTCAAGTGCCACGGCATAGTCAATCTTGCCGCAAGCCACGAGTGAGCGTTCGATAGGCAGCCGGTTTTCGCGCAAAGCCTCAAGGTATCCGTGCTTCCGGCGGCGCACCATGTCGAGGTGATTGGGGCCTCCGATGAAAGCAATGCGGCGGCTTCCTGTGTCTATCAGGTGCTGTGTGGCCATCTGGGCGGCCTCGTCGCCGTTGGCAGTGACGCATGAGAAGCGGTCAGTGAGGCACGTGCGGCCGAAAAACACGAGCGGTATGCCCATGTCGGCAATCTCTTCAAAGTGCGAATAGTCGGTGGTATCCTGTGCCAGACAGGCTATTATGCCTTCCACATGCAGCCCTATGAAGTTGTCAATCGCACGGCTCTCGGTGGCAAAATCCTCGTGACTGTTGGCACTGATAACCGAGTAGCCGGCCTTGCTGGCCTCGTCTTCGATGCCGTCGAGCACGGCTGCGTAGTAGTGGGTTACGAGGTTTGGCACCACAACGCCTATCACTTTGGGGGCTTCCTGGCGCAGACTGCGGGCGAAAGGGTTGGGGCGGTAGTTCAGTTCCTTTGCCAACAGCTTCACCTTCTGCTGCATTTCCTGCCCTATCTCAGGACTGTTGCGCAAGGCACGGCTCACCGTAGCGATGCTGACGCCCAGTTCGCGGGCAAGATCCTTCAGAGATGTTCTTCGTATTCCTTTAGGCATTGTTCGTAGTTTGTATCTTTTTGAGGCATAATACATTGCAAAAATACATATAATCCGTATATTTCGCAAACGTTTACGTGCAATTTTCCATGCGAAAGGCTAACAACCGGACATGAAAACCCGTATCTTTGCAACGTGAATTGTGAATGAGTAATGAATAGTTGATAATAAGTTAGTTAGAAAACAACAAGGTTAAGGCTGTCGTGAGACAGCCTTAATTCTTTATTATCC
>CAVHML010000143.1:0-6242 GCA_963636905.1 bacterium | reverse complement strand
TATAACGGGGCAACCGCAGGGTTGTGCCTCCAAAAGACAAGCAAATGAATACTTTATTCGACAAGATTTGGGACAAACACGTTGTGCAGGTGGTTGAAGACGGCCCTACGCAACTGTACATAGACAGGCTTTACTGCCACGAAGTGACATCGCCGCAGGCTTTCGACGGCATGAGGGCAAGGGGACTGAAGTGTTTCCGCCCCAAGCAGATATACTGCATGCCCGACCACAACACACCAACCCACGACCAGGACAAGCCGATAGAAGACCCCGTGTCGAAGAAACAGGTGGACACGCTGGCCAAGAACGCGGCCGAGTTCGGTCTTGAGCACTTCGGCATGATGTCGCCCGACAACGGCATCATACACGTTGTGGGCCCCGAGAAGGGACTGTCGCTGCCAGGCATGACCATCGTTTGCGGCGACTCGCACACCTCCACCCACGGAGCAATGGGCGCAGTGGCCTTCGGCATAGGCACGAGCGAGGTGGAGATGGTGATGGCCTCGCAGTGCATATTGCAGCAGAAGCCTAAGTCGATGCGCATAAGCGTCAACGGCCAATTGGCCAAGGGCGTGACGGCAAAGGACATCGCCCTGTTCCTCATGTCGAAGCTCACCACATCGGGAGCCACGGGCTATTTCGTGGAATATGCCGGCGACGCAGTGAAGAATCTGTCGATGGAAGGTCGCCTCACGCTCTGCAACCTGTCGATAGAGATGGGAGCCAGAGGCGGTTTCATAGCCCCCGACGAGACGACGTTCGCCTATCTTAAAGGGCGCGAGCACGCCCCCAAGGGCGAGGAGTGGGACAAGGCCGTGGCATATTGGCGCACTCTGAAGAGCGGAGACGATGCCGTGTTCGACAAGGAGCTGGCGTTTGACGCGGCCGATATAGAACCTCGCATAACCTACGGCACCAACCCCGGCATGGGCATCGGCATAACCGAGAGCATCCCCACGCTCGACAGTATCGACGAAGCCGGCAAAGCATCGTTCGCGAAGTCGCTCGAATACATGGGCTTCAAGCCTGGCGAAAAGCTTCTCGGCCACAAGATAGACTACGTGTTCCTCGGCGCTTGCACCAACGGCCGCATTGAAGACTTCCGCGCATTCGCCTCGCTGGTGAAGGGCAAGCACAAAGCGGATGGCGTGACAGCATGGCTCGTGCCAGGTTCGTGGCTTGTTGACAAGCAGATAAGGGAAGAGGGTCTCGACAAGGTATTGGCCGAGGCGGGTTTCGCCATACGCCAACCGGGATGCTCGGCTTGCTTGGCCATGAACGACGACAAGATTCCGGCAGGCAAGTATTCTGTATCAACAAGCAACCGCAACTTCGAGGGGCGTCAGGGTCCCGGCGCGCGCACCATATTGGCATCACCTCTTGTGGCCGCCGCGGCTGCCATAACAGGCGAGATAACCGACCCACGAACACTCATGTAATATATATAAAGGTATAGCCAATGGCCGACGCACAACCACCGACCACGGCAAAACGCAAGAAAAGAACATGAAACAGAAATTCGACATCATAACAAGTACGTGTGTGCCACTGCCTCTTGAGAATGTGGACACCGACCAGATAATACCCGCACGATTCCTCAAAGCCACCGACAAGAAGGGCTTCGGCGACAACCTGTTCCGCGACTGGCGCTACGAGAAGGACGGAACGCCGAAGAAGGACTTCGTGCTCAACGACCCACGCTATGGCGGCTGCATACTCGTGGCAGGCAAGAACTTCGGCTCTGGATCGAGTCGCGAGCACGCCGCATGGGCCATCGCCGGCTACGGCTTCCGCGTGGTGATAAGCAGCTTCTTTGCCGACATACACAAGAACAACGAACTTAACAACTTCGTCCTGCCTGTGGTGGTGAGCGAGGGTTTCCTTGCCGAACTTTTTGACAGTATCAACAATGACCCGAAGACCGAGGTGGTGGTTGACCTGCCGCAGCAGACCGTGACCAACAAAGCCACCGGACGCAGCGAGCAATTCGACATAAACGGCTACAAGAAGCACTGCCTTATGAACGGACTTGACGACATCGACTACCTCCTGCAGAACAAGGACAAGATAGAAGCATGGGAACAGCGCAACAAGTGAACAGCACTTACAAGCGCATTCCGCCGTTCATCGAGATAATGGACTGCACATTGCGCGACGGTGAGCAGACGAGCGGCGTGTCGTTTCTGCCGCACGAGAAGCTGATGATTGCGCGCATGCTGCTCAAGGATGTCAACGTTGACCGCATCGAGGTGGCCTCGGCGCGCGTGTCCGACGGCGAGAAGGACGCCGTGAAGATGATATGCCGCTACGCCCGCCAGATAGACAAGCTGGACAGGGTGGAGGTGCTTGGCTTCGTCGACGGCAACCTCTCCATCGACTGGATTGACGACTGCGGCGGCCGGGTGGTCAACCTCTTGGCCAAGGGGTCGCTGCGCCACTGCACCCAACAGCTGCACAAGACCCCCGAAGAGCACATCGACGACATTCGCAAGTCGCTGGCCTACGCCGAGTCGAAGGGCATGACGGTCAACTTGTATCTTGAGGACTGGAGCAACGGAATGAAGGATTCGCCAGAGTATGTCTACCAGATGGTGGACGCTTTGGCCGACTCTTGCATAAGCCGCTTCATGCTTCCCGACACGCTTGGCATCATGAACCCCTTGCAGGTGATAGAGTATTTCCGCAAGATGGTGAAACGTTATCCCAACGCAAGGTTCGACTTCCACGCCCACAACGACTACGACCTGGCCGTGAGCAACTCGCTCGCGGCGGTGCTTAGCGGTGCAAAGGGACTGCACGTCACCGTCAACGGACTGGGCGAGCGTTGCGGCAACGCCCCGTTGTCGAGCGTGCAGGTGATACTGAAGGACCAGTTCAACGCCAAGACGAGCATCAACGAGGACCGGCTCAACGACATCAGCCGCCTCGTGGAGAGCTATTCGGGCATAGCCATAGCGCCCAACCAGCCCATCGTAGGCGAGAACGTGTTTACGCAGGTGGCAGGAGTACACGCCGATGGCGACAGCAAAAACGGCCTTTACTACAACGAACTCGTGCCTGAACGCTTCGGACGCAAACGCGAGTATGCTCTCGGCAAGAATAGTGGGCGCGCCAATATCACACGCAATTTGGAGGAGCTGGGGCTTGAGCTTACGCCCGAGCAGACACGCAGGGTGACGGCGCGCATAACCGAACTGGGCGACCGCAAGGAGATAGTGACGCAGGAAGACCTGCCGTTCATCGTGAGCGACGTGCTCAAGCACAACGCCCCCGAGGACAAGGTGAAGCTGGTGAGCTACATGGTGTCGTCGGCTTATGGTCTGAAGCCCCTCGCCAGCATAAAGGTTGACATCAACGGAAAGCAGTATGAGGCCGACTCTACGGGCGACGGACAGTATGACGCATTCGGCAAAGCCCTGCGCAAGATATATAAGGTTACGCTTGGACGCACCTTCCCCATGCTTACGAACTATGCCGTGACCATACCTCCTGGAGGCCGTACCGACGCCTTGGTGCAGACGGTCATCACGTGGCAGCACGGCGACAAGCTCATACGCACCCGTGGATTGGACGCCGACCAGACCGAGGCGGCAATAAAGGCTACGTTCAAAATGCTGAACATCATAGAGGAAGACGAGAGCGGGCAGCAATAAACGCACTATCCAACTGTCGTCGGTATACTATCGGACAGCCATCGATATACCATCGGGCTGCCGTTTGAGCGACACTAAAAAGTAAAGAATAAAAGAAACAAGACATAAAAAGCAAATGAAATTAAAGATTGCAGTTCTGCCGGGCGATGGTATCGGACCGGAGATAATGAAACAGGGAGTGGCCGTTCTGGATGCAGTGGCCGCCAAGTTCGGACACGAGTTTGAGTACACCGAGGCCATCTGCGGCGCGCACGCCATCGACGAGGTGGGCGACCCCTTTCCCGAGGATACATACCAGGCATGCAAGAATGCCGACGCCGTGCTGTTCGCAGCCGTTGGCGACCCCAAGTTTGACAACGACCCCACGGCCAAGGTGCGCCCCGAACAGGGACTGCTCGCCATGCGCAAGCGCCTCGGCCTGTTTGCCAACATACGCCCCGTGCAGACTTTCAAGTGCCTTCTGCACATGTCGCCGCTGCGCGAGGAGCTTGTTGACGGTGCCGACTTCGTCTGCATACGCGAGCTGACAGGCGGAATGTACTTCGGCGAGAAGTATCAGGACAACGACAAGGCATACGACACCAACTACTACACACGCCCGGAAATAGAGCGCATATTGCGTGTCGGCTTCGACTATGCACGCCGTCGGCACAACCATTTGACCGTGGTTGACAAGGCCAACGTGCTCGCCTCAAGCCGTCTTTGGCGACAGGTGGCCAAGGAGATGGAGCCTGAATATCCCGACGTGAAGGTTGACTATATGTTTGTTGACAACGCCGCCATGCGCATGATATCGGAACCAAAGTTCTTCGACGTGATGGTTACGGAGAATACCTTCGGAGACATACTCACCGACGAGGGCAGCTGCATATCAGGCTCAATGGGACTTCTGCCTTCTGCATCCACAGGCGAGAGCACGCCGGTGTTTGAGCCGGTGCATGGCTCTTGGCCACAGGCGGCAGGCAAGAACCTCGCCAACCCCTTGGCACAGATACTTTCGGCAGCCATGCTCCTTGAGTATTTTGATATGAAGGAAGAGGGCAAACTCATCCGCGAGGCCGTTGACGCGTCGCTCGACGCCAATGTGCGCACGCCGGAGATACAGGTTGATGGCGGCCAAAGCTACGGCACACGCGAAGTGGGACAGTGGATTGTGGACTACATCAACAAGAAATAACAGTTGCGGTTATCGCCGTTGCCAATACAGACAACGGCGATAACCGCTTTTTTATAAGCAATATGCGCATGACACTCCGCCAACTCACGGTAGCCATCGCCCTGCTGAGCGCCAATCCAATGGCGGCGCAGCAGCAGAACGTGTGGCGCGATTCGCTTGAGACGCTCAACCGACAGATAGCCCTTGCGCCCAGTTCGGTGGAGCTGCGGCTGCGCAAGGCCGCAGTGAACATGCAGTTACAGCAGTGGGAGTATGCCATAAACGAATACACCGACATACTCCTGCAGCAGCCCGACAACCTGTCGGCGCTCTATTTCCGCGCCTTCGCCCGCAACAACCTGCGCCGCTATGAGCCTGCCCGAAGCGACTACGAGAGTGTGCTGAAGCTCGCTCCCCACAACTTTGAGGCACGCTTGGGACTGGCCTACACCTTGGTAATGCTCGGCAAGCAGGCCGACGCCATGGAGCAGATGAACCGCTTGGTGGAGCAACACCCCGACAGTGCCATGGCCTATGCGGCCCGCGCCGGACTGGAGCGCGACCAACGGCAATACGCCCCGTCACTGTATGACTGGGGCGAGGCCATGCGCCTTGCTCCCGACAACGCCGACTATGCGGTGTCGAAGGCCGACGTGCTGCTGCTCATGGGCAAGAAGCGTGAGGCCAAGGCCGTGCTCGACGAGCAGGTGAAGCGCGGAGTTGCGCGTGGCGCACTGCGCGAGTGGTACGCCAAGTGCAAGTAGCGCAGCAACAAATTGGACATCCAACCTAAAAAATCAAGCAAGATGAAATACAAAAGCAAAATTATTGGGAGTGTCATGATGATGATGGCCTCGTTGATATTGGCCTCATGCGCCAGCGACGACAACGACTCCAACACTAAGCCGAACCCTGGCGAGACAATAATCACCGAACTTACCGACAGCGTGTGCGACGCCTTGGGGCAGTCGTCGGTCGAGGAGTTTCTGGCCTTTGCCAAGAACCCCCGATGCAGTTTCTACTCCATCAAGAGCAGTGCCTATCTGATAGAATGGGCGCAGAAACACAACCTTGAGTATGGTGTGGACGACTCGCTCAACGTGTGGATTGACGTGCCAGCCAACGCGGCGAGCATGGAGTCGCTGCCCAAAGTGATACTGCAGGCCCACCAGGACATGGTGTGCGACTCCAAACCGGGCGAGACCTACGACTACCGCCAAGAGGTGGGCGAGCCATACTACGAAGGCACTAAGCTGAAGGGCCGTAAACTGAACCTTGGTGCCGACGACGGCATCGGCGTGGGCATGGCCTTGGCCATCGCCAAGAGCAACGTGGCTCACGGCCCGCTGCGCCTGCTCTTCACCACCAACGAAGACTGCGGCCTGTATGGCGTGAAGGCACTCTCGCCCACAGTGATTGACGCCGACTACCTC
>CAVHML010000142.1:1809-6284 GCA_963636905.1 bacterium | reverse complement strand
GTCTGCAAGGCAAAATATGGCTCTTTAACGACAAGCAATGACAAAGAAAACACTTTTCGCCCTATACGTTCTGACCATAGTGAGTATGGGTGCGGCCACGATAATCGAGAAGTACAAGGGTACGGACTATACCTCTGCGCACATTTACGGTGCGTGGTGGTTCACGCTGCTATGGGCTTTGCTCGCCGCCACGGCTGTGGTTTATTTCATCCGCCGGCGTGTGCGCAAACCGTCAGCGGTGGCTTTGCACCTCTCGTTTGTGGTCATTCTGGCCGGAGCACTGACCACCCACCTCTTCTCAAGGCAGGGTATGATACACCTGCGCATGGGCGAGACCACCGACAAGTATCAGTTTCTGGCCTCCAACGGCAAGGATGTGGAGGAGCGGCGGCTGCCTTTCAGCATCAAACTGGACAACTTCGACATAAAATACCACGAGGGAACGATGGCCGTGGCCGACTATGAGACCCGTTTCACCATCATTGACAACGGCAAAGCTACCGTCGGCCGCGTGTCGATGAACAACATATACTCGTATGGCGGCATCCGGCTCTACCAGGCGTCCTACGACGGAGACCAGAGGGGCAGCATTCTGTCGATGAACGAAGACCCCGTCGGCATAACCATAACATATACGGGCTACGCCCTGCTGTTCCTGTCGCTCCTGTGGATGCTTTTCGACCCCAAGGGAGCCTTCCGCCAACTACTGCGCAGCCCCCTGCTGAAACGGGGCGTGCTCATGGCTGTCCTGTCGCTCGGCTTTGCCAATGCCAACGCCCTGAACACGATGCCGAAGGAAACGGCGGAGAAGTTCGGCACACTCAATATACTCTATAACGACCGCATCTGTCCACTCCAAACCTTTGCCATAGACTTCACGAAGAAGCTCTACGGCAAGGCATCCTACCGGGACTACACCGCCGAACAGGTGCTTGCCGGATTTATCTTCTGGAGTGAGGAGTGGAGCGGCGAGCCTTTGATGAAGATGAAGGGCGGAGTGCTGAAGTCAACCCTGCAACTTCCCGACTACTGCTCGGTAAACACGTTCTTCAACCCGACGATGGGCGGCTACATACTCGGCCCTTACGTGCAGGAATACTACCGTGGCCAGCAGGACAAGTTCCACAGACAGGCAGCCGATGTGGACGACCGGCTGATGCTCGTCATGGAGTTGCGCCAAGGAACCCTGCTGAAAATGTTTCCCGACACGACTGGCGGCACCGCCAAATGGTATGCCCCCACCGACAAGCTGCCCGCTTCGATGGACAGGGACACCCAACTGTTTGTTCAGAACCTCTTTGCGCTGTTGCAGGAATACCTGTATGAGGGCGACAACGCCAAGGTCAGCGAAGTGATAGACAAGATTGCCCGCTACCAACAGGCCAACGGCGGCAGCTCGCTGCCCACTCCGCAACAGACAAAGGCCGAGCGGATATACAACAAGGTGCCGTTTGCCACCATTCTCTTCATGGCCAACCTCACCATAGGACTGCTTTCGCTGCTGCTTGCCATAATGCGGCTGACGCTAAACGAGGGGAAAAACAAGGCCAAAGGCGGCATTCTGAGCGCTCTGCTGTGCAACCAACGGACAACAAACGCCGCCCTGCGCATACTGATGAGCCTGTCTGTGCTCGCACTCACACTCTGTCTCGCACTGCGGTGGGTCGTTTCGGGCAAGATACCCATGGCCAACGGCTACGAAACAATGCTCTTTGTGGCGTGGCTCGTCATGCTGCTGTCGCTGGCGGTCAGCCGGAGGTTCCGCATAGCCCTGCCTCTGGGCTTCATCATGTCGGGTTTCTTCCTGTTGGTGTCGCACATAGGACAGATGGACCCCAACATCAGCCACGTCATGCCGGTGCTCAACTCCCCACTGCTGAGCGTCCACGTGTCTATAATCATGCTGGCTTTCGCCCTGCTCTCGCTCACTTTCATCTGCGGACTGACCGCCCTGCTGCTCCATGTGCTTGCCTCCAGAAACGGACACGCCCGGTTCGGCGAACAGACCGAAGCCCTCGCCTTGCTCTCGCGCCTGTTCCTCTACCCTGCCCTTGCGGCTCTCGGTTTCGGAATATTCATCGGAGCCATCTGGGCCAACGTTTCGTGGGGCAAATACTGGGGCTGGGACCCTAAGGAAGTGTGGGCTTTGATTACGTTTATGGTCTATGCAGCCGCCGCACACGTGCAGTCGCTGCCCTCAATGCGCCGCCCCATGACCTATCATGTGTTCATGACGCTCGCTTTCCTGACCATTCTTATGACCTATTTCGGCGTGAACTACTTCCTCGGAGGCATGCATTCATACGCCTGACCGCAGGGTTGGAAATGTAAAGGTCACGTTTACGGGTCGTAAATGCCGCACTTACGGGTCGTAAATGCCACGTTTACGATAGCCAAACCGCCCGTTTACGAAGCGCAAACGGGCGGTTTATTGTAAATAACTGTATATCTTGCAGTTAGGAAAAGTACTGTCTGCAACTGAAAAACGGGCGGGTCGCAGCAAAAGGCCGCAGTGTCTGCGGTTAGAGACGGTGCAGTTCGCTTATGATTTTCTCCGGGTTTTCGTTGCCAAACACGTAGCTTCCGCTCACGAGAATGTCGGCTCCGGCCTCAACAAGCGGTGCTGCGGTGGAAGCCTTTACGCCGCCGTCAACCTCAATCAGAGCCTTTGAGCCGCTCAACTCTATCATTTTGCGCAAGCGGCGCACCTTGTTGAGAGTGTTGGAGATAAACTCCTGGCCACCGAAGCCGGGGTTGACGCTCATCAGAAGCACCATGTCAACATCGGCAATGATGTCTTCGAGCATCGAAACGGGTGTGCTCGGATTGAGCGTAACGCCCGCTTTCATGCCGGCATCGTGGATTTCCTGAACCGTGCGGTGCAGGTGTACGCATGCCTCATAGTGCACATTCATCATCATAGCGCCCAACTTGGCGGTCTGCTTCACGTAGGTTTCGGGGTGCATAGTCATGTAATGCACGTCAAGAGCCTTGGTACAAGTCTTGGCAACCGCCTCGATTACGGGAAATCCGAACGATATATTCGGCACGAAAACACCGTCCATAACATCCAGATGAAGCCACTCGGCTTCACTCCGGTTAATCATTTCTATCTCGCTACCGAGGTTCAGGAAGTCGGCTGCAAGCAGTGATGGTGAGACTATAGTCATGGTTTCTAATTAACGAACAGTTCCCTCAGCGTTCCGTCCTTGCCCATTGTCACCCTGTAAGTGTAGGCTATCTGGCGTATAAGTTCCAAGGTTGTCTTGCTGGGTTGTGCTCCTTCGGTTGTAAAATAATCCATAGGCAGTTGCTGTTTGATTGTTTTATTTATCAAAACGGCATACTTACCTTTTTATTATGTGTGCGCTGCTTTTATTTCAAGGTGCAGCTTTCCGCGTCTTTCATACCGTTTAGGAAGTCGCGGGCGGCCATCCGCTTCTTGCCGGCCAGCTGCACTTCGGTCAGAACCAGTATGCTTCCGTCGCCTGTAACGGCTCCCAAGGACTTGCCGGTGACGGTTATCGTGCCCGCAGGTGCCGCTTCCGTTTCACTGGACAGTGCGGTTTTGAACACCTTGAGCACCGTTTCCTTGCCGTCGGGGGTCACTATGGTGGTCCATGCACCGGGCATTGGACTCAGTCCGCGCACGAAATTGTGTATGCTGACAGCCGGTTTGTTCCAGTCAATCCGGCACGTTTCCTTGAATATCTTGGGTGCGGCGTGCAGTTCGGTGCCCGTTTCGATGAGCTTTTCCTGCGGCATTGTTTCCGGCCGGCCGCCGCTTTCCACTATCTTTTCCAAGGTTTTGAGGCATATTACCGCACCGAGTTCCATCAGTCCGTCATAGACATCGCCGGCGTCATAGTCGGGTTTGAGGTCGAAAGGCAGCTGCATTATGATGCGCCCGGTGTCGATATTGCGGTCGAGAAAGAACGTTGTGACACCCGTAAGTGTCTCGCCGTTGATTACCGCCCAGTTGATTGGCGCAGCGCCACGGTACTGCGGAAGCAGTGCGGCATGGACGTTGAACGTGCCATACTCAGGCATATTCCACACCACTTCGGGCAGCATACGGAACGCCACCACCACCTGCAGGTTGGCGTTGTAGGCTCTTAGTTCTTCGACAAAGGCCGGGTCTTTCATCCTGTCCGGCTGCAATACGGGCAGTCCGGCGGCCATTGCGTACTGCTTGACCGCCGACGGCTGGAGCACACTGCCGTGCCTTCCCACCGGTTTGTCGGGCTGCGTAACCACGGCAACGACGTTGTAGCCATTGTCAACCAATGCCTTCAGGGTGGCCACGGCAAAGTCGGGCGTGCCCATAAACACTATTCTCAAGTCTTTTTTGTCCATTCCGTATTGTTGTTTATGCCTGTTTCTCTGAATAACCCGCCCGTTTACGGTGCAAAACCCGTATGTTTACGCTCCACAAACAGGCCGTTTACGGGTCGTAACCCGGCGGTTTTCGATGC
>CAVHML010000142.1:0-1762 GCA_963636905.1 bacterium | reverse complement strand
CCCGGCGGTTTTCGATGCAAAAGCCGCCCTACTCCTCGCTCATGTCGGCCACCATCTTGCGGTACATGCCATAGACACGCTGCCTGGAGATATAGCCTTTCAGGTGGTTCTCGCCATCCAGCACCGGCAACCAGTCGGCCCGCGTGGTGTCAAAGAGCCTCATCACCTCCACCATCGGGTCGCCTTCGCGCAGAGTGGCGGCAGGTTGGGTCATCAGTTGGTTGGCTTTGAAGTAGCGGTACAGCTCGGTTCGGAACATCACATGGCGTATTTTCCTCACGTCAATCTCGCCCAGAAGATTGCCGGCCTGGTCGAGAACGGGCAGAAAGCTGTTGCGGCTGCGACTTATCTTGTTGACTATCTTGCCCAACTCCATGTCCGGCGACACAGGACTGTAGTCCTTTTCAATCACACTGTCAAGGCTCATCAGCGTCAGAATGGCGTTGTCCTTGTGGTGAGTGATAAGTTTTCCCTGCTTGGCAAGGCGCATTCCGTATATGCTGTGCGGCTCAAACATGATGATAGTGAGGTATGAACACACGCTAACTATCATCAACGGCATGAGCAGATTGTAGCCTCCCGTTATCTCAGCGATAAGGAAAACACCCGTAAGCGGTGCGTGCATCACTCCCGACATGACCCCTGCCATGCCGAGAAGGGCGAAGTTCTTCTCCGGAACATACACGCCTATCTGATACATATTCCACAGTCGCGCGAAAAGAAAGCCCCCGAAACAACCCACAAACAGGCTCGGCGCAAACGTTCCGCCGCACCCTCCGCCACCGTTAGTGGCCGATGTGGCAAACACTTTCGTAAGCAATACGAGCGCAACGTAAAGGATCAGGAGGTTGCTGTGGCCGGAAAAGAGGGAGTTATTGAGCATCAGGTCCCAGTCAGCCTGGCTCTTTCCGCTTAACAACAGGTTAACTGCGTCGTATCCCTCGGCGAACAGCGCGGGGAAAAGGAAGATGAGAAGACTCAGAATGGCACCGCCTATGAGCAGCCTCACGTAGGGTTTGTCCTTGAAACGGGCGAACATATCTTCGCAAACTGTCATCATACGGATGAAGTAGAGGCTCACCAAGCCGCAGAAAATGCCCAAAAGGATGCCCGCAGGGACGCGCTCTACGTTCCAGTCACTGTCGAGATGGAACGTGAAAAGGGCGGTCGAGCCGCTGAAAATGTACGTGAAACAGGTGGCAGTGACGCTCGACACGAGTATGGGGAGCAGGGATGCCATGGTCAAGTCTATCATCAGCACCTCAAGAGTGAACACGAGACCGGCTATAGGCGCCTTGAATATGCCCGCTATAGCGCCCGCCGCACCACAGCCGACGAGCAACATAAGGGTCTTGTTGTCCATCTTGAACAGCTGTCCGAGGTTCGATCCGATGGCGGAACCCGTCAACACGATAGGCGCCTCTGCACCGACGGAGCCTCCGAAACCGATGGTTATTGCCGAAGCAATGACCGATGACCAGCAGTTATGTCCCCGCAAACGACTGCGCTTGCTGCTTATTGCGTACAGTATCCGGGTGATTCCGTGACTGATATTGTCCTTTACAATATAGCGGACAAACAGGGATGTGAGGTAAATACCGACCACAGGATAGACCAAATACGGCCAGTTGGCATTGGCAGAATCAAAGGAACTGGTGAGCAGAGCCGCTATCTCGTTGATGAGACTGTGCAGGACAAAGGCGGCCACTGCGGCAAAGAAGCCCACGGCAAAGGCCAGTGACAAGATGAACATCCTGTCGCT
>CAVHML010000141.1:0-6321 GCA_963636905.1 bacterium | reverse complement strand
GACGACTGCTTTTTCATGTGGCAAGTGGAGCCAAGCGTCATCTTCGGGCGCAACCAACTGATAGAAAACGAGGTAAATCTCGACTTCTGCCGCCGCCGTAACATACGGACTTACAGGCGCAAGAGCGGCGGTGGCTGTGTGTATGCCGACATGAACAACGTCATGTTCTCGTACATTACGAAGGACGAGGCGGTGAATTTCACCTTCAACCGCTACATCAACATGGTGGTACTGGTGCTGCGCAAGCTCGGAGTCGATGCCCGCGCGTCAGGGCGCAACGACATTATGATAGGCGACCGCAAGGTTTCGGGCAACGCATTCTACCACATTCCGGGGCGAAGCATAGTGCATGGCACCATGCTCTACGACACTGACATGGAGAATATGGTGGGGTCAATCACGCCGACCGACGAGAAACTTGTGAGCAAGGGCATTAGCAGTGTCAGACAACGCATAGCCCTGCTCAAGGACTATATTGGTCTGGACATCGAAGGGTTCAAGACGTTTGTCAGAACCAACCTCTGCGACAGCGAAACCACACTGACCGCCGGCGACATCCGTGGCATCGAGGACATCGAAAGGGAGTATCTCTCACCCGAATTTGTCTATGGCAACAACCCCAAGTACTCGGTTGTGAAGCGCAGACGCATCAACGGCGTGGGCGAAATAGAGGCTCGCATAGAGCTGAAGAACGGCATAATCAAGGGGCTGAGCCTCCTTGGCGACTATTTCCTTACAGGTGAGCTTGACCAGAGCATCATCAGGCCGCTGAAAAACGTGCCTCTGGAACGCAAGGACGTGGAGGACGCACTGCCCGAATGCGTTGATTGCGTGATACGTAATCTGAAGAAAGAAGAGCTGGTAAGACTGTTAACGGAATAAACTATATAGTATATGGAAAACAAGAGAACCTGTCTTTACGACAAACACGTGGCTTTGGGTGCGCTGATAAGCCCGTTCGGCGGCTTTGATATGCCCATACAGTACTCCTCAATCACCGACGAGCACCAGGCAGTGCGCACAGATTGCGGAGTGTTCGATGTGTCACACATGGGTGAAGTGACCGTGAAGGGCAAGGATGCCGAACGCTACGTCAACCACATATTCACCAACAACGTGAGCACATTGGCCGCCGGACAGATACAATACGGAATGATGTGCTACGAAGACGGCGGCACCGTCGATGACCTCCTGGTGTATAAGATGGGCGACAACGACTACTTCATAGTAATCAACGCTGCCAACATCGACAAGGACTGGGCATGGATGCAGAAGAACGCCGAGGGTTTCGACATCGAAATGCACAACCGGTCGGACTTCTACGGCCAGCTTGCAGTACAGGGACCGCAGTCCGAGAAGGTCATGGAGGAGGTTCTCTCACTGCCGTGCAGCGAGTTGACGTTCTACACCGTCAAGGTTATAGGCGACGTCATAGTGAGCCGCACCGGCTATACCGGCGAGGACGGCTTTGAGATATACGGTTCGCATGATTACATCCGTACCTGTTGGGACAAGCTGACGGGCAGCGGACGGTGCAAACCCTGCGGTTTGGGATGCCGCGACACGCTGCGTTTCGAGGTGGGACTGCCCCTCTACGGCGACGAACTGTCGGCTTCCATCTCGCCAATCATGGCTGGACTTGGCATATTCTGCAAACTTGACAAGGAAGAATTCATCGGCCGCAACGCATTGGCAGCGCAAAAGGCCGACGGTGTGAAGCAGAAAGTGGTGGGAATAGAGCTTGCCGACAAGGCCATACCGCGCCACGGCTATGCCGTACTCGACGACAAAGGCAACAAGATAGGCGAGGTAACTACGGGCTACCACACCATCTCCACCGACAAGAGTGTGTGCATGGCACTCATTGATGCAGCTTTCGCCAAGCTCGACACCCCCGTCTGGATACAGATACGTAAAAAGACATTCCCCGGAAAGGTGGTGAAAAAGAAGTTCTACGACAAACATTATAAAAAATAAAGCATTGATATGGCAAAGGTAATTGAAGGACTCTACTACTCAGAGTCGCACGAATTTGTGAAGGTAGAAGGCGATTTCGGCTATGTAGGCATAACGGACTACGCTCAGAACGCACTCGGAAACGTGGTCTATGTTGACCTGCCCGAGGTTGACGACGAGGTGGTTGCAGGCGAAGAGTTCGGCGCTGTGGAGAGCGTAAAGGCCGCCAGCGACCTCAATTCGCCCGTTAGCGGCACCGTAGTCGAGGTGAACGAGGCTCTTGAAGACACGCCCGAACTCATCAACAAGGACGCTTTCGCCAACTGGATCATCAAGGTTGAGCTGTCTGACAAGGCCGAACTCGACAATCTGATGGACGCCAAGGCATACGAGGAGTTCTGCGCTAAGGAGGCATAAACACTCACTTACGGGATTGGCAGTGGTACGCCGGCCGCCGCATCTGCACGGGACAGCAGTCTCAAGTGGTTGCCTCAGGGTTGCGCACCACTGCCAACCATCATTAAAGACATACCCATACATACGAACAACCATAGACATGACCTACAAATACTTTCCACATACAGAGGCTGACACGGCCGCTATGCTGGAGAAAATCGGCGTGAAATCGCTTGAAGACCTGTATGCCGAGGTGCCAGAAAGCATCCGTTTCAAGGGCGACTATAAGTTGCCCGAGGCCATGAGCGAACTTGAGGTGCGCCGTTTCTTCGAAACTCTCGGCAAGGAAAACGCCCACTTGACGTGCTTCGCCGGTGCAGGCGTTTACGACCACTACACCCCTTCGGTGGTGCCGAACATTGTTAGCCGCTCGGAGTTTCTTACTTCTTACACTCCCTACCAGGCCGAAATATCACAGGGAACACTCCATTACATATTTGAATACCAGTCGATGATGGCCGAACTTACGGGCATGGACATCTCCAATGCTTCGATGTATGACGGCACAACCGCCACCGCTGAGGCCGTAATGATGGCCGTCGCTGCCGGCAAGAAAGCCAACAAGGTGCTCGTTTCGGCCACGGTAGACCCGAAGATAATGGCCGTTGTGCGCACTTACGCTAAGTTCCACGGCATTGAACTGGAGACGATTGCCGCCAAAGACGGTGCAACTGACAAGGAAGACCTTGCCGCAAAGATTGTGCAGGGCGGCGTTGCCGGAGTGCTCGTGCAGCAACCAAACTACTACGGAGTGGTCGAAGACTATGACGGAGTGGCCGATTTGGCGCACGCCAACAAGGCACTCTTGATAATAAACAGCGTGGCTGCCGACCTCGCAGTGCTCAAGACACCGGGCGAATGGGGCGCGGACATTGCCGTAGGTGACGGACAGAGCCTCGGCATACCCATGAGCTTCGGTGGCCCGTCGGTGGGTTACATGTGCTGTACCGAGAAGTTGATACGCAAAATGCCCGGCCGAATTGTCGGCATGACCAAGGATAGCCGTGGCCAGCGTGCCTTTGCGCTCACATTGCAAGCCCGTGAACAGCACATAAGGCGGCAGAAGGCAACATCAAACATCTGCTCCAACGAGAGCCTGATGGCACTTTTCGTAACCATATACATGTCAGTTATGGGCAAGGAAGGCGTGAAAGAGGCCGCCGAACTGTCATATTCAGGAGCGCATTACCTGTGCGAAAGGCTCGTTGAAACGGGTCATTTCACCCTGGCATACGACCGTCCGTTCTTCAATGAGTTCTGCGTGAAGTACGACGGAGACGTGGATGAGCTTCAAAAGCGATTCATCGACAACGGCATATTCGGCGGTATAAAGGTGGCCGACGACACCATCATGTTTGCCGTAACGGAGAAACGCACCAAGGAAGAGATTGACAAACTTATTGAAACCATCTGAGCCATGAACAACAAACTATACGGTAATCTTATCTTTGAATTGTCTCACGAGGGGCGCAAGGGCTATTCGTTGCCCAAAAACCGCTTCGGTAATCACGAGATACCGGCCGACATGCGCCGCAAAGACGACGCTGCGCTGCCCGAATGTGACGAGATGACGGTGGTAAGGCACTACACCAACCACAGCGAAAACAACTTTGGAGTGAACAATGGGTTCTATCCGTTGGGCAGTTGCACGATGAAATACAACCCTATCATCAACGAAGAGATTGCGGCAATGGCCGACTTTGCCGACCTGCATCCGCTTCAGCCAGAGTCAACCTGCAAGGGCGCACTTAAGGTGTGTGAGGGTCTCGACCACGCTTTGTCAGAGATAGCAGGCATGAGCAAGTTCACTCTCAATCCTTTTGCGGGCGCTCACGGTGAGCTGACCGGCTTGATGGTGATAAGAAGTTACCATGAGAGCCGTGGCGACACCAAGCGCACGAAAGTGATTGTGCCCGACTCCGCCCACGGAACCAACCCTGCTTCGGCTGCCGTGTGCGGTCTTGAGGTGGTGGAAGTGAAGAGCACACCGGAGGGAATCGTTGACGTTGACGACCTGAAGGGACTGCTCGACGACACCGTGGCCGCCATGATGATGACCAATCCCAACACACTTGGACTCTTTGAAAAGGCCATTCCCGAGATAGAAAAGCTCGTCCACGCCTGCGGAGCGCTGCTGTATTACGACGGCGCAAACCTCAATCCCATGCTGGGAGCGGCGCGTCCGGGCGACATGGGCTTTGACGTTATGCACATCAATCTGCACAAGACATTCTCCACACCCCATGGTGGAGGCGGCCCTGGTGCCGGTCCTGTGGGTGTCAGAAAGGGACTTGAGCAGTTCCTGCCCGGCGAGTGCGAGACTTCGGTAGGCCCTTACCACGGCAATTTCGCAGTACTTTTGCGTGCCTACGCCTACATTCTCTCGCTCGGACACGAGCATCTGAAGATGGTAGGGCCGCTGGCCACGCTCAACGCCAACTATATAAAGGAGTCGCTGAAGGACGTTTACGAACTGCCCATCGACGGACTTTGCAAGCATGAGTTCGTGTTTAACGGACTGAAAGACAAGTCAACGGGAGTGACAACCATGGACATAGCCAAGCGTCTGTTGGACTATGGCTATCATGCGCCCACGATTTACTTCCCCTTGCTGTTCCACGAATCGCTCATGATTGAGCCTACCGAGAACGAGAGCAAGGACACTATCGACGGCTTTATCGCCGTTATGCGACGCATAGCCGAGGAAGCCAAGACCGACCCGGAGACGGTTAAGAGTGCTCCACACAACACTCCGATAGGACGGGTTGACGACGTATTGGCCGCAAAGCACCCCATCGTGACCTACAGACAGATGGTTGCTGACAGGGAACAGGTCAATTAGCGACAGCGGCAGGGGCGGTCACGGCATCCTGAAGGGTGCGGACAGCCCCTGCCTCTCCACTCTCCGGCGGCACTGTTACGCCGCCTTTTCACAGCCGAACCGCAGGGCTGCGCAAACTGTCTCCCGCACTTACGGCCAACAAACCGCCCGTTTACGGAGCGTAAACCGTGCATTTAGGGAGCGTAAACAGCCCGTTTACGGGTCGTAAACAGTGCATTTACGAAACGCAACCCGTACAGCCGGCTGACGAGACCCGTACATTCAGGCGCAAAACCCCGTACATTCAGGCGTAAAACCCGCAGGTTTGGCCTGACGGACTCCGCCACCAACACCATTCCAAGCACCAACATCCACTATCCAACCCCACCCATGAACACCGACATCATCATCATCGGAAGCGGCCCGGGCGGCTATCGGGCTGCCGAATATGCCGCAAAGAACGGACTCAACACGGTTATTATAGAGAAGCGTATGCCCGGCGGAACGTGCCTCAACGAGGGGTGCATACCCACAAAGACCTACGCCCGCAATGCGGAAATAATGGACACGTTGCGCGAAGCCGATGCTTTCGGACTCGAAAACCTGCAATATACGTTCGATTTCAGCAAGGTGGTTGAGCGCAAGAACGCGGTTACGGCACAGCTCCGCAGCGGAGTTGAGACCCTTCTCTCGGCTCCCGGCATAACCTATGTACAGGGCGAGGCGCAGTTGAAGGACGCCCACACCGTCACGGTAGGGCAGGACGAATATACCGCCAAGGCCATTCTCATAGCCACAGGGTCAAGTCCGAAGATGCCAAGGATAGCCGACATGGACTCTAATATGGTTCTTGACAGCACCCAACTGCTCAGCCTGACCGAGCTGCCCCAGCGCCTCTGCATCGTCGGAGCAGGTGTCATCGGCATGGAGTTCGCCTGTGTGTTCAACAGTTTCGGCTGTAAAGTCACCGTAATCGAGTTCCTCAAGGAGTGTCTGCCGGCACTTGACAGCGACATAGCCAAGCGTTTGCGCAAGCAACTGGAGAAGAAAGGCATCGAGTTCTACCTGCAATCCGCCGTCAACTCCAT
>CAVHML010000140.1:0-6369 GCA_963636905.1 bacterium | reverse complement strand
ATGCTTGATTTTCTGCAGAAGGGCACAAATAACTCCCGAACTTGTGTTCCAAAATCCGAATATATCTTTACGGAACGTGAGTTTGTTATTGATAAAATGCATTTGTAGTGCACTGAAGTCAACCATTTCGATGCAATAAATTCTGAAGTAGGGGGGTAAGACCGGCAAATAAACGGCCGTTTTCGTATGCGTTCCGCCTCCGCTCCTATAGGTTTTCGGCAACTTTCTTGAACCTTTGCAACCCGTCGTCGAGCAACTTGCGCGGACAGGCGATGTTCATTCGGAGGAAAAACTCGCCGCCGGGACCGAACATCGTGCCGGGACTTAGCACCAGTCCCTGCTCCTTTTCCATCCGTTCCGCCAGTTTTGCGGAGTCCAAGCCGCTGGTGCGGCAGTCTATCCACAGGAGATAGGTGCCCTCAAGCGGCATTATGTGATAGTCGGGTAGGTGGTTTGCGAAGAAATCAACGGCGTGCAGGTAGTTCTCCCACAGGTATTTGCGCAGTTCGTCGAGCCACTCTCCGCCCTCGTTGTAGGCGGCTATCGTGGCCAAAACGCCAAACGGGTTTACGTCGCACACCTCGTTGTCGTTTATGGCACGGTCTATTTTGGCGCGCACCGCATCGTCTTCCGTCACTATATTGGCTATTTGCAGTCCGGCAATGTTGAACGCCTTGCTCGGAGACAGGCACACTGCGGCGTTGCGGCGCAGCTCCGGCGACAGCGAGGCATACGGTGTGTAGCCGTGACCGTTGAAAGTAAACTCACAGTGTATCTCGTCGGCTATGACAAACACTCCGTTGCGCAGGCAAATCTCTCCCATTTGGCGCAGCTCATCGGCCGTCCACACCCGTCCGCCGGGGTTGTGGGGATTGCAGAGCAGCATGATTTTAGCCTTGGGGTCGGCGGCTTTCGCTTCAAGGTCGGCGAAATCGACATGATATCTGCCCTCATTGTATATCAAACGGTTGGCCGAAAGTTCGCAACCGTTGTTTCTGATTGACGAGAAGAAGCAGTTGAAGGCCGGTGTCTGCACGATTACCTTGTCGCCGGGCACGGTTAGAGCCTTTATAATGGCCGATATGGCCGGCACAACACCGATCGTGTAGATTATCCAGCGGCGGTCTATCGTCCAGTTGTGGCGGCGTTTGAACCACCCGGTTACCGCTTCGTAATATTCGTCCGGCACTTTGGTGTAGCCGAAGATGCCGTGCGCCACCCTGTCCTGCAAGGCTTTGATTATGGAGGGGGCGGTGCGGAAGTCCATGTCGGCCACCCACATGGGCAAAGCCCCGTCCTTTTCAGGCGTGTCCCACTTGTATGAGCTTGTGCCACGGCGCGTTATAACTGTGTCAAAGTCGTATTTCATAGCGTTTCCCTTTCGTTTCTGTTCCTTGTCATGCCGGTTTATATTTCGAAATGCGTTGCCGGCGTATTGTTTCCCGTCGCTTTGTGTTCCGTCACCCTTGCCCGAAACTTGGTCTTCTGACCCATTTCGTGCCCCAAAGGCGCACCAGGAAGATTGCGCCACGGAAGGTTAGCTCTATGCACATGGCGATCCACACTCCGCGCAGACCCATTGTCGGGGCGAGAATGGCCGCCAGCGTGAGACGGACGCCCCAGATGCTGCCGAAATTCATAAGGCTCGGCACCACAGTCCTGCCCACTCCGACAAACACTCCGTAGGTTACGATGGCTGCGGCGAACATCGGCTCGGCAAAAGCCTCGATGCGGAGAATGTCAGTGCCAAGGATGCGTATGTCATCTACGGGAGTCATCACTCCTATTATCTGGGGTGCGCCCACGTAAAGGAGCACTCCCATTGCGCCCATGACCGCCATGCCCGACAGAACCGTTATGTTGGCGAAGCTCCTGGTCAGCTTCGGCCTTCCTGCTCCGAGGCTTTGCCCCACCAGAGTGGTCGCCGCTTCCGCTATACCGAAGCCCGGCATGTAGCAAAGGCTCTCCGCGATTATCGCAAACGAGTTGGCGGCGATGGCAACTATGCCCAACGGTGCCACAATGACCGTGGTCATTATCTGCGCACCGCATATTGCCGCGTGCTCGAAGCCAATTGGCAGCGCTATATTGGCGGCTTTACGCACTATAGCCTTGCGCAGACGGAAGCTGCCGCGCTCTTTGGCGATCCTGAGCATGGGGGAGCGCACGCACAAGTACCACATCATTGCGCCCACAGTGACCGTTTCTGCAAGCACGGTGCCCAGTGCCGCACCCTCAACGCCCAGTCCGGCACCGTAGATGGTGAAGCTGTGGCCGCCGAAGGCCGCTTCGCGCGTGGGGAAGATAAGGATGAAGTTGAACAGAACGTCGAGTGCACACATCATAACGTTGAGCAGACTCGGAATACGCATATTTCCGCTGCACCTCAACATGCCTCCTGCGAGGAAATTGAACTGCAGTACGGGAACGAAAAGCGAGAAGATGAGGAAGTAGAGCGAGGAGTCGCGGCGTATAACCGGGTCGCCGCCGAGCCATTCCGGCAGCTTGCCGCTTATGGCTGCGCCGGTTGCAGCGAGCGCAAGGGCGAACAGCAGTGCGCCGGTGAACGACTGGCGCAGCACGCGGCGCGCCTTGGCGAAGTCGCCCGCCCCGATCAGGTGGGCCACCTGCACCGAAAAGCCTGTGGCAACCGCCGAGCAGACACCGTTGAACAGCCATGTCGTGGTGGACACAAGCCCTATTGACGCGGCGGCATTGGCTCCCAGATGACCCACCATCGATGCGTCTATGTACTGCATGGCGATGGACGAGAACTGTGCAACGACCGCCGGCACACTGAGCAACGCCGCCAGACGCAGCTGTTGTGCCAGAGTCATTCGCTTGCCTTCGCGTATTAGCGACAGCAGGTGGTCGGTCTGTTGCTTGCCGGTAGCCATTGCGCTGGTGTGGGGGTTGTTCTTTTGCGGTCAGACCTGCCCGTCCCGCAGCCGCAACTCGCAGTCTGCCGGTGCCTTGATGTTCTTGTCTATGATTATTTCCCCGTAGCTTCCGGCTGTTATCGAGCCGCTCCGCGGGTTCTTGACACTGCGTATCGGACCGTTGACCGTGGCGTTGACGGTGCTGTACTCAAAGGCCAGGTCGCAGTCGTCGGCCATTGTGCAGTTCTCAAGCGTGAGGTTGTCGGCGTAGCACAGCGGTTGGGTGCCCGAAATGCGGCAGTTCACCAGCCGCAGGTTGCGCGAATGCCAGCCGAGATACTCGCCGTTGAGTTCCGAATCATATACGGTTACGTTCTCCGACTCCCACAATGCGTCCTTGGTGGTTATCCTTGCGTTGTGCAGCTCAAGGTTCTTCACGTACTGGAACACGTATTTGCTGTCGCTTTCCAGCCCGTCTATGTATATGTTACGGCTGAAAAGGAAGGGGTAAGTGCCGCCGTGGAGCTTCAGATGCCTTATGTTAAGCCTGTCACACCGCCAGAACACCTCGTCGGCATCGTTCATTTCCACGTTGTCGATGGTTATGTCGGTCATCTCGCGGAACATCTTTGGGGCGTCAATCACGGTGTCCGTCATGCGCAGGTGGTCGGAATACCACAGCGCGGAGCGTCCCCCGACATCGAAGAAGCACCGCTCTATCACGAAACCGTGTACGTGCCAGAACGGGTAGTTGCCCTCAAAGCGGCAGCCGACGGCCTCTATGTTGCTACATTCCTTTATGGCTGACTCGCCCTGGTGTACGGTTACGTTTTCCAGCCGCAGGTTGTGCGACTCGAAAAGAGGCCGTTCGCCTTCAAACTCTGCGTTCCTGATAGTCTTCATTCCTTCCTTTTCCTTGATTGTCCCGTTTGTTTTCCGCCACAATGCGGACGTTTGCCAATTAAAAAACCGTGCGGTTTTTGAGCTTTTCCATCTCCGTTTGCTTCATCTTTTTCAGCAGGTCGCTGGCAAAAATGAAGTCGGTCAGCTTCTCGTTGGTCGAGGTCATTATGTCCGAACTGTGCCCCTGCCACTCCTTGGTGCCCTTGTAAATGAACACAATGTTCTCTCCGATGCCCATAACCGAGTTCATGTCGTGGGTGTTGATGACGGTTGTTATGTTGTATTCCTGGGTTATGCTGTGCAGCAGGTCGTCTATCACCAGCGAAGTCTTCGGGTCAAGTCCGGAGTTAGGCTCGTCGCAGAACAGGTATTGCGGGTTCAGGGCAATGGCTCGCGCTATTGCCACTCGTTTCTGCATGCCTCCCGAAATTTCGCCGGGGTATTTCTGTTGCGCCTCCACCAGATTTACACGGTCAAGGCACGTTTGCGCCCTCTTAACCCGGTCGCGCAGGTTCATGGAGGAGAACATGTCGAGCGGAAACATGACGTTTTCCAGTACGGTAAGCGAGTCGAAGAGTGCGGCACTCTGGAAGATCATGCCCATTTCCCGGCGCAGCATGATCTTCTCCCGCTTGTCCATGGCCACGAAGTCGCGCCCGTCGTAGAGCACACTGCCGCTTGAGGGGGTGAGAAGCCCCACGAGATTCTTCATCAGCACGGTCTTTCCCGAACCGCTCTGGCCGATTATCAGGTTGGTCTTGCCGTTTTCAAACACCGTACTGATGTCTTTCAGCACCTCTCTGTCCTCAAACGATTTGCTCAAATGCTTTATTTCTATCATACAGTCATGGCGTTCTTGGGGTTCAACTTAGCAGTTGCGTCAGGAAAACGTCGGAACAGAGTATCAGGACGCTGCTGCTCACCACCGCATCCGTGCTGGCCTTGCCCACGCTGACCGACCCTCCTTCCACGGTGTAGCCGAAGTAGGAGGGCACACTCGATATGATGAATGCGAAAAACAGGCTCTTGATGATGCTCATCCACACAAACCAGGAGTTGAAGGAGTGCTGCAGACCGAGCGTAAGGTCGTCAGGGCTTAGCACCTGCCCCATATAGGCCGTGGCATAAGCCCCCAGAATACCCGTAGCCGAACTGAAAATAACGAGAAACGGCATGATGGTGATCATACCGAGTATCTTTGGCAGTATCAAGTAGCACGCCGAGTTCACTCCCATGATGTCCAGGGCGTCTATCTGCTGCGTTACGCGCATCGTACCTATCTCGGATGCGATGTTAGAACCCACCTTTCCCGCCAGTATGAGGCACATTATCGAGCTGGAAAACTCCAGCAGGAGTATCTCCCTTGTGGTATATCCCGACACCCAACGGGGCATCCACGGACTCTGGATGTTGAGTTTCATCTGTATGCATATCACTGCGCCGATGAAAAACGAAATAAGAAGCACAATACCTATCGAGTTTACACCCAGCTGTGCCATCTCTTTCACATATTCCTTAAGGAACATCCTCATCCGTTCGGGTCTTTGAAACGTGCGACCCATCAGTATGAGGTACTTCCCCAGTGTGTCAAGCCATTTGTATATAAGCATTTTCTTCTCTTTAAGCAGCGGTCCTCGTTGTGCCGGACGGCGGTTCACGTTGCGAAAACAGCCGTTTGCCTTGCGAAATCATGCCGTTTTCTCGCTCCGGGTAACGCCTTGGTTGTCACAGGGTTGCCGTTTCCGCTTCATAACCCTACCGTTTACGGTGTCCAAACCGCCCGTTTACGAGTGCTAAACAGGGCATTTACGACACGTAACCCGGCGGTTTGCGGAGCTAAACCCGTGCGCTTTTTATGCGAACCCCGTCGGTTTCTGACGCCTGACCCGTGCGTTTGTTCGGCGCAAGCGGTGCGTTGCGGTGGGGAAAGCGGTCGCCCCAGCCCCAGCCACCGGCACTTGTACCGTGCAAAAGTAGCCAAAAAACCAAACAAGACCAAAGGTTTTCAGGAATAACAACACTTGTTCCGCACACAGCCAATCCGCCGGAGTCCGTCAGCCAATCCCCTTTCCGCAGGGCGGAAGAGTCGGACACGGCAAGGCAAGTGCGGCTTCGGGCGCAAAAAACGGTTCTCCAGCTAAATGCACAGATGCCTCACTTGCAGCAGAATGAAGCACATGGATGGTACGGCACCGGGCATAGCCTCGAAGAGGCTGTATCTCAGTAACCCCATGTGCAGCGTTAGCGGAACATGGGGGATTAAGATACGGGATGAAAACCGGCTTCGAAGATGCCGCACATAAAGCTATAGGTATGTCTCTGCACGGGTAAGTATGCCTCTCCGCAGCTGTGCGGCATCTTCGAAGCCGACATTGGCACTGGCATCCGCACCCCATGTTCCGCTAACGCTGCACATGGGGTTACTGAGATGCGGCCTCTTCGAGGCCAAGACTGTAAGGACAGTATCCGCAAAATTAAGCTCTAAGTTTGCAGAAGATTGTGGCGAAACCGCACAATATGCGGAAGAGCGCAAAAAAAATCCGCAGACTGTGCTTGGCACGGCTGCGGATTTCGTGTGTATGTTGTA
>CAVHML010000139.1:0-6410 GCA_963636905.1 bacterium | reverse complement strand
ATATAAATGTCAGAAAAGCAAGATTATAGACTCTGAAAAGACGGTTTTAAGCCCATTAGTACGACTTTTCAGGCTCTGAAAACAAAACGATGCGGGGCTTTGTCACACCATTTTGTGGCAAAGCCCCGCACCGTTTTCGCAGCCAAAAGCAACCGTTTGCGCTTACTTGCTGCGCTGTATCACATAGTCAACATATGCGCTTAAAGCAGCCTTTATGTCGTCGTCAGCCACCGATTTGTTGATGTATTCCATGCACAAACCGTGCAGTTCGTTCATCTTCTGTTCGGCATACTCAATGCCACCGTTGGCCTTGATAAACTCCACAAGCCGCTCTATCTCCTCCTGGGTCACGGTTTGAGCCTTCACCTTGGCGGCCAGCTCGCGCATCTCGGCGTCCGGCGTGGTCATCAGCACGTGTATGGCAGGCAAGGTGAGCTTGCCTTCGGCCATATCGTTGCCCGTAGGTTTGCCTATCTCCGGCGAATCGTAATAGTCAAAGATGTCGTCACGTATCTGAAACACTATGCCAAGGTTCTGCCCGAACTGCTTTGCGGCCTCTATCTCACTGTCCGCCGCTCCTGCAGACAGCGCTCCAATGGCGCAACAAGCCTCGAAAAGGGCTGCGGTCTTCTGCTTTATCACCTCATAATAAGCCTCTTCCGAAATGGTTTGGTTGTTTATGTTGGACAGTTGCAGTATCTCGCCGCTCGCCAGTGTGCGTCCCAGTTCGGCCAAATACTGCACTATCTTCTGATTATCCGTGAAAGAAACGTGCAGAAGCGCCGTCGACAGCAGATAATCGCCCGCAAGTACGGCCACTTTGTTGTTGTAAACGGCATTCACAGAGGCCTGTCCTCGGCGCTCGTCGCTGTCGTCAACCACGTCATCGTGCACCAAACTGGCCGTGTGAAGCAGTTCCAAACCCACCGCAGCGTTCTGTGTCATGTCGGAAACCGCACCGTGGTTCTTGGCCATCAGCAAGATGAGCATCGGGCGCATGCGCTTTCCGGCCTTCTTCTTTATGTGCTCCAAAACCTGCGAGAGCATTCCGTCAGTATGAGTCAGCGACTTGTTGAACAAATCTACAAAGTCGGCAAAGTCTTTCTCTATAGGTTTGCGTATCAGAGATAAGTAATTCATTACATGAAATTTGTTACAAAATTAGTGATTTATCGGGATATGCAGAATTATTTTCGTAATTTTACACATAAAACGACACATCAGATATGGACAAACTCTTCCTTTTGGACGCATACGCACTGATATACCGCGCCTACTATGCGTTCATCAAAAACCCGCGAATCAACTCGAAAGGACAGAACACATCTGCCATAATGGGCTTTGTCAACACGCTTCACGAGGTGCTGGAAAAGGAGAAACCAACGCATATCGGCGTGGCTTTCGACCCCAGCGGACCCACTTTCCGCCACGCGACCTACCCCGAATACAAGGCACAGCGCGAGGCTTGCCCGGAAGACATAAAGGCTTCTGTGCCAATAATAAAGGACATACTCCACGCTTTCCGCATACCGGTGCTTGAGGCCGACGGCTTTGAGGCCGACGACGTGATTGGTACGCTGGCCACAAAGGCTGGTCTGGCCGGCATAGAGACCTACATGCTCACCCCCGACAAGGACTATGGGCAGCTCGTCCGCCCCAATGTCTATATGTATCGTCCCCGTTTCGGTGGCTCGGGCTATGACGTTTGGGGCGAAAAGGAGGTGACTGCGAAATACGGAATTGCCGAAACAAAACAAGTGATCGACCTGCTCGGACTCATGGGCGACGCGTCCGACAACATTCCGGGCTGTCCCGGCGTGGGCGAAAAGACCGCCGTGAAACTGATAAACGAGTTCGGCGGCATCGACAACCTACTCGACTCCACCGACCAACTCAAAGGTGCAATAAAGAAGAAAGTAGAGGACAACCGCGAGAAAATTGCGTTGTCCAAATTTCTCGCCACCATCAAGACCGACGTTCCCGTGGAGTTGAATCTCGAAGAACTTCGAGTGAAGGAACCCGATGAGGAAGGTTTGCAGAAAATCTTCGGCGATTTGGAGTTTAAAAGCTTTGCGAGCCGAATTCTTAATAAACACGAAAGTAAGCAAAAAACGGCCAATTTACAACTCGATTTGTTTGCCGTAAATCCGCCCGACGGGCAGGAAAGTTCAAAAAACGAGAGTTTTGAGAGCCTAAAATCAACCCCTCACAAGTACGAACTCGTTGATACCGAGGAGAAAAGACGCAAATTATTTGATTTTTTAAGGACAAAACAAAATCTCAGTCTGGACACTGAGACCACTTCAACCGTTGCTTTGGACGCAGAACTCGTCGGGTTGAGCTTCGCAACCGAGGAAAACGAAGCTTTCTACGTGCCCATTCCCGCCAACCGTGAAGAGGCCGAAAAAATTGTTAACCTGTTTAAACCTCTCTATGAAGACGAGACAACGCTGAAAATCGGGCAGAACTTGAAGTACGACCTGCAGGTTCTTGCCAACTATGGCGTCGAGTTGGCCGGCCCGATGTTCGACACAATGATAGCACACTACCTCATCCAACCCGAACTCCGCCACAACATGGACTACATGGCCGAGGTTTACCTGCACTACAAGACCATCCACATCGACGAACTCATCGGTCCAAAGGGCAAGAACCAGAAGTCTATGCGCGACTTGCAGCCCACGGAGGTGTATGAATACGCCGCCGAGGATGCCGATGTCACCCTGAAACTGAAGAACAAGCTCGAACCTGAACTGAAGAAGTACGGTGCCGACGAACTGTTCTACAACATTGAGATGCCGCTGATGCCCGTGCTGGCTAAGATGGAGCGCAACGGTGTGACGCTCGACACGCTCTCTTTGGAAGAAACGTCAAAGGTTTTGACCGAAAAACTTGTAGCCACAGAGAAGCACATATACGAGTTGGCTGGCATGGAGTTCAACATTTCGTCACCCAAACAGGTGGGTGAGGTGCTCTTCGACAAGCTCCAGATTGTGGAAAAAGCCAAGAAGACCAAGACCGGACAGTACATCACGAGCGAAGAGGTGCTGCAATCACTCAAAGGAAAGCACGAGATTGTAGCTGAAATACTGGAATACAGAGGCTTGAAGAAGTTGCTCGGCACATACATAGACGCTCTTCCAAAGCTGGTAAACCCACGTACAGGCCACATCCACACGTCGTTCAACCAGACCGTGACGGCCACAGGCCGGCTGTCATCGAGCGACCCGAACCTGCAAAACATACCTGTGCGCGGCGAGAACGGCAAGGAAATACGCAAAGCCTTTGTGCCTGAGCCTGGTTGTCTGTTCTTTTCAGCAGACTACAGTCAGATAGAACTGCGCGTGATGGCGCATCTCAGCGGCGACGAAAACATGATTGAAGCCTTCCGTGAGGGCTACGACATACACGCGGCCACGGCAGCCAAGATATACAAAGAGTCTATTGACAGCGTGTCGCGCGACCAGCGCACCAAGGCCAAGCGCGCCAACTTCGGCATCATCTACGGCATCACCGTGTTCGGACTGGCCGAACGGCTCGACATAAGTCGCGACGAGGCACGTCAATTGATAGACGGTTACTTCGACAACTTCCCCAAAGTCAAGGAGTATATGGAGCAGGCCAAGGAGGAAGCACGCACCAAGGGATATGTGCAGACGCTGTTCGGGCGTCGCCGCTATCTGCCCGACATCAACTCACGCAACGCCACAGTGCGCGGTTTTGCCGAGCGCAACGCCATCAACGCCCCCATCCAAGGCACTGCAGCCGACATTATCAAGGTGGCAATGATACGCATAGCCCGCCGGTTCAAGGCCGAAGGCATCAGGAGCAAGATGATTCTCCAGGTGCACGACGAACTGAACTTCAGCGTATTCCCCGAAGAGAAGGAGCTGGTGGAGCGCATTGTGATAGAAGAAATGCAGGGTGCGTTCCCCATGAGCGTACCCCTCGTGGCCGACTGCGGCTGGGGCAGCAACTGGCTGGAGGCGCACTGAAGCCCCTACTCCACCCCGTTTTGCCATAAAACCGCACTTGCTGCCACAAGAAACCACACTTTCCGCCACAAGAAACCGCACCTGCAACTTGCAAGAAACCGCACTTCTACCATAAGAAAACCATCTGTCGCCGCAAGGCAGAAGACCTATAAAACGAAGTCCGCACACCGTTCGGGACACCCGTTCCCTACGGTATGCGGACTTTTTCCATGCCTTTGCGCTAAGCGAAAGTTCTTTTTCGCAGTGCAAAATGCTTCTTATAGAAAGCAGAAAGCACTTCTTCACTAAACCGAAAGCACCTCTACCCTACTCTGCGGCCGGCACTTTCACCTCTTTCCATGCCGCTTTCAGCTTCTGAAGCGCACCCTCGTCAAGCAGCATACCGCGCGTTTGGGTCTTGGCAGACGACGAGCTGAATACAGAAGAAGCATCCATGAACACGGCCATACAATAACCGCTTTCATATCCAAACACCACTACAGTCTTGCAAGTAGTCTTTGAAAGTGCATCAATGAGTATATAATTGCCGCCCGTCTCGCCTATAGGCAGATACCGCTCCAACAAATATTTGGCATAATCGACAGTATTGCTATTCGTAACACCGGCCGTAGCAGCCGTAAGTTTGCTGTCTTCAAATGAATACTGGTACAACGACATCTTTCCGCTGCCTTTGTAATAGACATAATCCTCATCTTCTTTATATAAAGAGCCATCGGTATGATGTTGGCGCACATAGCTTTTGCTGCATCCCCACACCATTACTGGGTCACTAAAGCCTGTCTGCACACCCTTAACCACTACAGGTATCTTTGTGCTCCCGTTAACTGTCACCGTGGTCTGGCCTATATGGAAAGCCTTTATGTAGCCCTGGTCGTTGGCATAAGCTACAAACTTGTCAGCAGAAACAAGTGTCTGCGCCCCGTCAATCTTCACCGAGTCCCCTACATATATGGTTCTGGTGCTCGTGTCTATACCACTTTCATCATCATCACTCCCTGAACAAGCCACAAAAACTGCGGCAAATATGGCCAAAAGGCCTAATTTCATGATTTTTTCCATGTCTAAAACAAATCTGTTTATAATATTAAAGTAAATCCATTTTGCATTTTCCATCAAAAGAAAACACATTTTCCCGGTCCAAACCTGTTCGTACAGACAACAAAAAAGCGCGGACCCAAACTTTGTCTGCTTTTCCAGGTATCGCCAAACACCGTGCTACCAAACAAGTAAAAGCCCACGCCGAAGCGTGAGCATCAACTTTCACTTCTTGGTAGCTTCCCTTTTGATTGGCGATTTCGGAAAAGCAAGGACTGAAGTTAACGCTTCTTTATCTTAATATGTCTTTTCTCTGCTCTATTCCATAGGCATTTCTTTAATGTTAGTAACGCAAAAGTACTCTTTTATCCGCAAAATCCCTAATCTCAGGCTCCTTAATTTATGATTTACTGTCCCGTCTTTACAACCTTCGTTCCACTTTTCCAAGGGACTTTTTAGCCGTTTGCGCCACTTTTCCAAGCGACTTTTCTTCTGCAAATACGACAAAAGGGATGGTGAGAGGCAAGAAAAGGCGCACTTTTCCATCCGTTCTTCAAGCGCATTCCGCCACCCCCACTCCACCGCCCGCCGCTCTGCGAACCACAAGCCGGCGGTTCAGGTTTCGCAAACGGGGCATTTGCGAGGTGTAAACAGGCCATTTACGGGTCGTAAAGCGGCCATTTACGGAGCAAAAACGGGCGGGTTTTGGGGCGCATCCCGAACAGCCTGGCAGACAAAGCGTTACGACGGCGGTCTCTAAGCGCATGAAATGCAGGGCAAAACCATGCGGCTATATGCGAAAAGCCATGCGGCTCTTTGTGAAAAACCATACGACACGCTGTGAAAAACAGCCCCTGACGCTGCCTCCGCATACGCTTTTGAAACGGCATAATATAGGCAAAACCAAAATAAAGCGTTACCTTTGCGGTCGGAAACAAGAATATACCCGGTCGGTAACAGAAACATATAAGGCTGAAAGCATAAACATATTCGGCCGGTAACGGAAACATATAAGGCCGGAAACAAATATACTTGATACAAGAATGGCATTAAAATGTGGTATAGTGGGACTGCCCAACGTGGGCAAATCCACACTGTTCAACTGCCTGTCGAGCGCAAAGGCGCAGGCGGCAAACTTCCCTTTCTGCACCATAGAGCCTAACGTGGGCGTGATAACCGTGCCCGACGAGCGGCTCAACAAGCTGGCCGAGATTGTGCATCCGGGGCGCATAGTGCCCGCCACTTGCGAGATTGTGGATATTGCGGGGCTGGTTAAGGGTGCGTCAAAGGGCGAGGGACTGGGCAACAAGTTCCTCGGCAACATACGCGAGACGGACGCCATCATCCACGTGCTGCGCTGTTTCGACGACGACAACATAG
>CAVHML010000138.1:0-6486 GCA_963636905.1 bacterium | reverse complement strand
CATGGCCTCCGGTTCTGCCATGCGCAACGATACTGCGCAATATCTCAACTATATATATAATGTAGGAGCCGGAGGCATAATCGTCCAAGGCACCCAAGAGGAAATCTATCGGCAGGAGTTCGCCCTACTGCTTAAATGCTTCGTCATGGCAAAGGAGGGTGGCTACACATTCTTTGTGGCCAACTCACTTGAGGCTATGGCTGAACATCTGCTCATACACAAGCAAGGCGAGGCTCTCACTTCAGCTTTCCGGGCATCGTTGCAAGCCATTGCGCCAGACGTAAATGACAGTCTCATGGCAGGATGGATGGCCGAAAACTCCCTTTACTTGTTCAAAGACTATGGCGACATATATCAGATAGCTGGAGCGGAGCGCACTCTCGCATCATGCTACACGGCTATTGGCGACTACCGTTCAGCCCTGATTCATCTGGAACAAGCCTTGTCCGATACACGAACCGAACAGGCTCCAGACCTTGTGGCAAGCATACGCGAACAGTTGAGCGTGGCCTATTCAGCCATAAACGACAAGGTGGCGAGCGACTACAACCGCAATCTGTATCTCGACTTGCAGGAAGAGACACGCCAAGACCGCTCGCTTGAAGCGCGTGCCGATGCGTTGGACCACACCGTGACGCTGCTCAACACGATGATAACGGTCATCCTATTGGCCATAGTCTTGCTCATGTTCTTTCTGTGGCTGTTTGCCCGACTCAACAAACGGCGGCAGAAACGGCATGGAACCGACACTCTGCTTGCGCCACTGCGCCAATGGGAACAGGCCAACAAACGGCACAAAGCCGAACTGCGCAGGAAAAGCAGTGAGATAGATGACCTCTGTGCGCAAAACGAGCTGCAACGCCAAGTCAACGAATGTGGCAACGTGGACAGACGGGCCAAGGTGTCATTGGCAAGCGGCATTCTCCCGCTTATCGACCGCATGAGTCACGAGACCGAACGGCTATCTTCTTGCGCCGAAGACGAAGCCACAAGGGAGGAACGGCGGCAATATATCATGCAGCTTGCGGCCAAGATAGATGAATACAACCGTGTGCTTACGGAGTGGATACAGATGAGTACCGGGCAACTGAGCCTTCACATAGAGACTTTTCCGCTCGCCCCATTGTTCGCCATGGTGGCAAAGAGTGAGGCCAGTTTCCGCATGAAGGGCATCGAACTGGCTGTTGGCGACACCGATGCCGTCGTGAAGGCCGACAAAGTGCTGACCCTCTTCATGCTCAACACTCTTGCAGACAACGCCCGCAAGTTCACTCCGCAAGGCGGCAAGGTAAGCATAGCCGCCGAAAAGCGCGACGGTTACGTGGAAATATCCGTAAGCGACAACGGTTGCGGCATGACTTCGGAGGAGTTGAATGCAGTGTTTGAGCGCAAAATATATAAAGGTCACGGTTTCGGACTGATGAACTGCCGCGGCATAATTGAGAAATACCGCAAGACGAGCCGCCTCTTCAGCGTATGCTCCATTGGGGCAACTTCGGAGAAAGGAAGCGGTAGCCGATTCTTCTTCCGTCTTCCCACAGGAGCGATGAGGGCGATTTTAGCCTTTGTAACGTGCGTCTTGCCCATGCTCTCTACGGCGCAAACCTTGGGCGACACAACGGATCAAATCGCAAATGCAAGGATGTTTCATACAGACGAGGCTAAGGACTATGCCTCCAATGCAGCCCGTTTCGCTGACAGCGCATACTTCTCAAACATCGCCGGGACATACAGCAGGACTGTTCAGTTTGCCGATTCGTGTCTGAAATACCTCAATCTGCAATACCTTACCGCCCATCCCGACAGTCGCATACTGCTGCACAAGCGCGGCAATACCGCACTTACACCGCCCGAAATCAAATGGTTTCACGACAGTGTGCGCGTGGATTTCAGCGTGATACTCGACATTCGCAACGAGACGGCCGTAGCAGCTCTGGCTCTGCACGACCTGCCTTTGTATGAATACAACAACAAAGTCTATACGCAACTGTTTAAGGAACGTTCGGCCGACAACACCTTGGCCGACTACTGCCGGGTGATGCAGCAGTCGCAAGCCAACAAGACCATAGCAATAATGATGTTTCTGTTGGTGTTGTTGCTCGTCTTCCCGGCCTACTACTTCCTCTACTACCGCCACTTGCTCTACCAACGCTTCTGCATGGAGCGCATCGACAAGATAAACGGAATATTGCTCGGCGACCTGCCGCAAGCCGAGAAGCGCAGTCAGATAGTGAAGATTTCCACCGAGGAGTTTCAGGGTGAACTGCAAAACGTGGTGCGCCGCATCATGCAGACCGTTGACAAAGAGGCGGAAGATGACCGCGCAATGGCTGAAAGGATTGAGGAAAAGACGTGCCGACAGCACCAACTGGAGTTTGAAGCCAACCGATATTATGTGAACAACGCCGTGCTCGACAATTGCCTCTCGACGCTCAAGCACGAGACGCTTTACTATCCCAGCCGTATAATCCAGCTCGCCGCCGAAGGCGACAAGACCGTAGAAGACCTGAAAGAGACCGTGCGCTACTATCACGACATATACAACACACTGTGCGAACAGGCCGTTGCCCAGGCTCAAACGGTAAGGATGAAGCTGGAAACAATCAAGGCCAGCGACCTTTGCGCCAACGCCGACAATGGGTTGGCGGTGATTGGCAATCGCCAACGCTTGGACTACATGCTGCGAACACTGCGACGCCAACTGCAAAACGCCACGGTTGAGGAGTCGATAACCACACTCGACAGTGACCGTCGCTATGTGTCGCTGACTCTGAAAGCTATATATAAAGGTGGACAAAAAACGCCATCACCCGAAGATATGTTTACTCCAAAGACGGAGAACATACCTTATATAATATGCCGACAAATCATGCGCGACCACTCCGAAACCACTTCCCTGCGCGGCTGTGGCATGGAAGCTATCGCAAACGAATATACACTGACAATAAGAATAGTCCTTCCGGGACGCAAACAAGACACACTGGAGATGCAATGGAAAAGTTCAAAGTGATAATAGTAGAGGACGTTCCTCTCGAAATGAAAGGCACCGAGGGCATACTGCGCAGTGACATTCCCGAGGCGGAGGTCATTGGCACCGCCACGTGCGAGAGCGAATACTGGCAGATAGTGAAGCGCGAGACCCCGCAACTCGTGCTGCTCGACCTCGGACTTGGCGGTTCCACCACTGTTGGAGTGGAGGTTTGCCGACATACCAAGGAGCAGTTTCCTGCCGTAAAAGTGCTTATATTCACAGGCGAGGTACTCAACGAACGTCTGTGGGTGGACGCTCTCGATGCCGGAGCCGACGGTATAATACTGAAGTGTGGCGAGATGCTGACGCGCAGTGACGTGCGAAGCGTGATGGAAGGCAAACAACTGGTGTTTAACCAGCCCATACTCCAGCGCATAGTTGACCGATTCAAGGAGTCTATTGGTCGACAGACAGCCAGTCAGGAGGCGCTCATCGACTATGAGATTGACGAATATGACGAGCGTTTTCTGCGCCATCTCGCCCTCGGATATACCAAAGAACAGATTGCATCGCTGCGCGGCATGCCCTTTGGAGTGAAAAGCCTTGAGAAAAGACAGAGTGAACTGGTGCAGAAACTGTTTCCCGACGGCAACGGAGGCACGCCAGTCAACGCTACACGTCTCGTGGTGAAGGCCATAGAACAGCATATCATAGACACCGACAACCTTGAGGCCGATGAGGAGTAGGACGCTTGCCCGACTGGTCTTTGCGCTTGCGCTTGCCGAAGTGGTGTTGGTGGCTGCGTCGTGGGTGGCGAGCGTGTTGCTGCCCGACAGTGGTGTGCGCAGTATGCTTACGGGCGAAGGCATACGGTGGTTCATAGCGCAGTTCACGCACGGAGTATTTTCGCCAGTACCACTGTGGATTATCGTTTGGTCGATGGCTGTGGGCTGCGCTTCAAGTAGTGGCATAGGCAAGGCCGTTGTGCGCAGTCGTCGCCCGTTGCTCTACCGCGAGCGCGCCGCACTCTGCTTCTCCACAGCAATCGTCATTGTGTTCGTCGCTACCATGACTCTGCTCACCGTGTCGCCGCAGGCAGTTCTGTTGAATGCCACCGGCGGTTTGTTTCCCTCTCCGTTCAGTTCGGCCGTCGTTCCCGCTACAGCCTTGTGCGTGTGTGCCGCATCTGTGGTCTATGGCTTTACGGCTGGCAGTATGCAGTCGCTCACCTCCATATACCTATCGTTAGTACGAGGTATAGAAATGGGCGCTCCTTTGCTGCTTCTATATATCTTATTAATCCAAATATATTATTCTCTCACATTCGTCTTTGGCCAAAACCCCAACTATTAGGTATTGTGCGAACTTGGAATATGCGCTACTTTTGCAACGTCAAAAAGAACAGAAAACCATTAAAGATAGAATAAGAGATGAATAAGACAATTGTTATTTACGGTTCTTCAACAGGCACTTGCCAGGAGCTGGCAGAGAAGATTGCTGGGAAACTGGGCGTTGAAGCAGTCAACGTGCAGTCGCTCGATGCGGACATAGTAAAGGAGAATACCAACCTTATCCTTGGCACTTCCACCTGGGGAGCAGGCGAGATGCAGGACGACTGGTATGACGGTATAAAGGTGCTGCAAAGCTCTGATTTGGCCGGAAAGACCATAGCCATCTTCGGATGCGGCGACTGTGAGTCGTACGGCGACACTTTCGTGGGCGGCATGGGCGAACTCTACAACGGCATCAAGGATAGCGGAGCAACGTTTGTAGGCCAAGTGGCCACCGATGGCTATACTTTCGATGACAGCGACGCTGTGATTGACGGCGAGTTTATCGGCCTTCCGCTCGACGAAGTGAACGAAGACGACAAGACCGACGAGCGCATAGACAGCTGGATTGCGTCGTTCAAAGATAAACTATAATCCCTCAAACGAGATTCATAAAGTATTTGTTTAGTTTTAATGAGGTAGAGGCTTGCTGTGAAGCAAGTCTCTTTCTTTTTAGAATGTATTGATGGAGTCCCACTGCATCAAGTCTTGACGTATGTAACCTATCTTCCCGTTGACCTTTGTCTTATACCAATCATAGTCGTCATCGCCCGAAACTAGTCCCAGGCATGGATACACATCAGGTATGCCTTCGCCGCTATTGCTTATGCTGCACACTATCGGGCTGCTCTTGCTTGGCGCACGTCGCACATTTACACGCCGCACGTCATCGTCGGCAATGTATATCCATCCCTTGCCTTTCCATGCGTCATACTCCACCTTGCGGCATCCTGCCTTCTTCACGAATACACCGTCCTGCCCCATCACAAAATAGCTGTCGCCGCAGTCGGCTATATAGCGCGTTTCGGTTCCGTCGCTGTCGATGACCACTTCGCCCGATGTCGACGTCCGCTGCGGCGTATCCCACCACGGCGAGTTGATGCTCATGTTGTCCGTTGGACGGAAGTTGCGGCAGTGCCACACAATAGTGTCGCCCTCGGTCATACAGGTATAGATGAATTTGTTGTATGTTTCCGACTTCATGTGGTATATAGGAGTGCCCTTGACCGATGTAAATGGCGCTCCAGTGAACAACGTATCAACGAGACAGAAACCTACCATAGAGTCGTCGGATGTTATCCTTAGCGTGAAGTCGTCCACCTTGCCGTTGGCCCATCTCGTGGCGGGGGTCAGCCAGTACGGAATGGTGAATTTCTCCTGATTGTTGTAGCTCATGCGGTACTTGTAGGTATGGTGAACCACGTTCAGTCCATGCTTGAACGGAGCCTCGAAGCTATATGCGTAGGCATACTCAACCACACTGTCGAGCTTCTGATTATATATGGTATTGTCGCCCGCAGGTATTATCGTGTCAGGCACTTCGCCTGCGCCCTTCCATTCCTCCATATTGAGAGGCTTGAAATCGGAGCATAGAAAAGCTCCGTCCTTGATGGCCACCACACTGTTTCCGCACTTCAGCCGCTCACCGTTCATGCTCACCGTGAAGTCCTTTATATGCGGATGCACTCCCCGACGGTTCAGCGGCTCCGTGTCGCCGTATTGCGCGCTTGCCTCAAAGGCCATCGTCACCGTCTTTGGACTCCCGCTGTTGGCAAACTCATAATACACATCGACGCGGGCAAAGCTGTCCGTGCCAATGGTTATTGTCAGTATCTCCTTAGCCGCCGATATATCTGTCTCAACCGTCGGCACGAGAAAGTTACCGCTTGTGAAATAAACCCCGTCGTTGGCCTCTGCGCTCTCTGCGCACGCCAACGTCATGGCGGCGAATGTCAATAATATCCTTTTCATACGAATATGTGTCATGCTTCTGCGAAGTTACAACTATTTGCCGGAACGACAAGATGCCGCCCAAAAATATTCAAGAAGCCATGGATTTCCCATGTATTTCCCTTTCCCGTCCGCTGAACGGTATTGAATGTTTATGCCTTTGTCGGCTTTGGGAACATAAACCGCCATGTTCAGCCCAGTACTTTGCCACAAAGTACTGACTTAAATGCCACA
>CAVHML010000137.1:0-6569 GCA_963636905.1 bacterium | reverse complement strand
TCGTTGCCCACCACGTATATCATCTTGTCAATGGGGTAGTCCTTGAAACGCATCTCAGCCGTTCCGATGTCCTGGGTCATATAGACGCTGGTGCCGTCAGAGCGCAACAGCAGCTTCTGGTCAAGCCCTTCGGCGGTCAAATCCGCCCACACGCTGTTGTCGGCATGGCGCTCGAAGAGACCTTTCTCCAGTCCTTCCTCCACCTTGGCCTTGCCTTTGAGGTAGGTGTCCGACTCATAATAGATCTTGTCAAAGCCCACTCCGAGTGCCTTATAGGTCTCGTCAAAGCCGGCATACACCCACTCGTTCATGCGTTTCCACAGGCTTCTCACCTCGGTGTCGCCCTGTTCCCACTTCACGAGCATCTCGTGGGCTTCCTTAATCAGCGGTGCGTTGTCCTTGGCCAGCTTCTCCGCTTCCTCGTCCGCCATGCCTTCGGCCTCATACTTGGCCTTCAGTTCCTTCACCTCCTCGCGGTAGTGCTTGTCGAAGGCCACGTAGTAGTCGCCAATGAGGTGGTCTCCCTTCTTTCCGCTGCTCTCCGGGGTCTCGCCGTTGCCCCACTTGAGCCATGCGAGCATCGACTTGCAGATGTGTATGCCACGGTCGTTCACTATATTGGTCTTGACTACGCGGTTGCCGTTGGCCTCCATAATCTGCGCAAGCGACCATCCGAGCAGGTTGTTGCGCACGTGTCCGAGGTGCAGGGGCTTGTTTGTGTTGGGCGAAGAGTACTCTATCATCACCAAAGGCGACGCTTCGGTGGCCTTCTTCTCGCCGAACTTGGGGTCAGAGTCGATGTCTGCGAGCAGCGAAGCCCACGCTTTCTGCGCCACAACGAGGTTGAGGAAGCCCTTAACCACGTTGAACGAGTCCACAGCCTCGCAGTTTGCCACGAGGTAGCCGCCCATTTCCTGCGCCGTTTCCTCCGGCTTCTTCCCCGAAACCTTCAGGAACGGGAACACAACGAGCGTGAGATTGCCCTCAAACTCGCGCTTTGTCTTTTGCAGCTGCACCGTCTTTTCCGGCACATCCTGACCGTACAGAGCCTTCACTCCTGCCAATACGGATTTGGTTATAGTCGTTTCGATATTCATTCCTATACCTTATTATATTGTACCTATACCTTATTATATTATATATGGGCTGCAAAATTACAAAAAAAACGCCGAACGGCAACACAGCCCCGGCGTTTCATTATTCGTGAAGCAAGTCAATCCTTACCACAAAGCCACCTTTCCGAGGTTTCCAAAGGGCAAAACATTCTCACCCAAACTGTATGAACTTATTATTTCCCCGTTCAGCTGCTTTTCCATAGCGTCACGTTTCGGAGTGCCTTCTTTCCCCCAGACTTCATCAACGACCGTTGACAGTGGCGTTAAATTTATCCTTTCCATATCTTACCCGTACTTTTGTTCAAAGTATTCCCGTGTGATGCAAAGATAAACCTTTGTTTCTTAAATACACAACAACCCGTGATATTTTTCTTATCCGTTGCGTTTGGCTTCACCAATCCAATATGCTTGCAGCGCATCTTCCACGCTTTTCTCAAACGCATCGCGGCGTGGCGTGCCTATCTTCCCGATATTCTTGTCTTGGAAGTCATCGAAAGAGGTCAGTTTCATGGCCTTTGTCATATTAACTCCACCTACTTTACAAACTTGACCTTGCCTTCGTCTCTCGGTTTTGCCTGTGGTTTCTCGTCGGGATAGCCTATTGCGATGATGTAGTTTATCTTGTAGTCGTCGGGAATGTCGAGCTTTTCGATGTACGGCTTGGCCTCTTCCGATGTGGCGAGGAAGCGGACGGGGCCGCCAAGGCAGCAGGTGCCGAGTCCCAGAGACTGCGCCGCGAGTATCATATTGCCGCCCATAAGACCTGCATCCACGTCGGCTCCGCCCTTTTTAGGGGTGGCTATCACTATGATATTGGGCGCGTTGCGGAACATATTCTTGAAGTTCGGGTCGCGGGAGACCATGTCCGGGTTGGCTTTCTTGAACACTTCGGTCACGCCGTTTATCCACTCCTGGTTCTCAACCACCCTCACCTGCCACTTCTGGGAGTTCATTCCGTTGGGCGCATTGATGCCGCACTTGGCCACAACGGCCAGTTTCTCGTGCTCAACCGGCTTGTCGAGGTACTTTCTCACCGACCTCCGCTCCATGATAGTCTTTATCACGTCGTTCTCGGTCGCCACGTTCTGGGCGCAAACCATGGCGGGCATCAGTGCCGCGATGGCCAGTACTGCAAATGTCTTCTTCATTTCTTTGTCGTTTATGGTTTGTAAAATACTGTTGTTCCGTGCTTCCGTTCCGCCCTGCGGCTGACTTACGGAGTAGTTCCGGCGGCCTTGCCGGCGCTGTCTATCCGTTTCCTTATCTCGGCCATCTTGCTTAGCCTCACCATGTCGTATGTCCTGTCGTGGCTGTCAACGAAATTGAACAGCGAGAAGGCCTTTTCGAGGAGCAAGACCCGTTCGGGGGCTGACACCAGAGCCGTCTCGGCGTAGTACAACTCGGCGAGCATTTCCAGCCGGGGCAGCCGTTCGGCGGGGCTGTACCGCTGCATCGCGTCCATTATTTCGTCCACCGATGCGGTGCGGTAGAACGCATAGGGACCCACATACTGGCCGTACATCCGCTCCAGCTCGTCCCTGCGCTCCTTCAAGTCCTTGCGTTTCAGCAGTTCGAGAGCCTCGAAAAACTCCCTGACGAGCCGCATTATGTAGTCTCTCTCAAGCATTTTTGCGAAACAGTTTGCCTCCGCAAATATACGAAAAATCGGTTTAACGGCAAAGAAGCGGGCGCACCATAACGCCCAATACAGCCTTTTGGGACGGAAGAGCGGCCTGCCACGTTTCATAAACCGCCCGTTTACGCACAACAAACAGGCCGTTTACGCACCGTAAACCGCCGGGTTACGCACCGTAAACGGGCGGTTTGCGAAACGCGACTCCCCCACCCCGTCTTTCCGGCATGAGCGTTAATTTCTTATAAACCGCAAATGAATGGCGGGAAATTGTCGTATCTTTGCATAAGATAAGCTGCACTCGGCAATACGAAAGCGAGCTTTCATTGCCCTCGTTTGCATTATCTTTGCATAAGATAAGCTGCACTCGGACAAATGAAAGCAAGGTTTCTTTCCGACCGGCTGCTTTGTTTTTGCATATAAAAACGGACTTGGAGCTTTCACAAGCAAAGCTTTCACACATTCAAAGACCTATGTCGTGCATTCTGAACATTGAGACAAGTACGGACGTGTGCTCGGTTGCCGTCAGCCAGGACGGCGCCTGCATATTCAATACCGAAGACCACAGCGGCCCAAACCATGCTGTAAAGCTCGGTACATTCATCGATGAGGCACTGTCGTTTGCCGACAGCCACGCAATACCCGTCGATGCAGTGGCCGTAAGCTGCGGCCCCGGCTCCTACACAGGGCTGCGTATCGGAGTGTCAATGGCCAAGGGAGTGTGCTACGGGCTTGACATACCGCTCATATCCGTGCCCACCCTGGAACTCATGTGTACCCCCGTGCTCCTCGGCAGCACCGCTTTGGAGGACGATGCGCTGCTCTGCCCCATGATAGACGCGCGCCGCATGGAGGTATATGCCGCCGTATTCGACCGCGGACTGCACCCCCTGCACCCCACAACGGCCGATATAGTTGACGAAAACACCTATCTGGAGTGGCTCGACAGCCGCCCCGTGTACTTCTTCGGCAACGGTGCCGACAAGTGCAAGGCCGTTCTCAACCACCCCAACGCCCGCTTCATAGACGGGATAAAGCCCCTGGCCAAGTGGATGCAGCCGCTCGCAGAGCAAAGGATGGCCAGACAGCAGACGGAAGACGTGGCCTACTTCGTGCCATTCTACCTGAAAGACTTCGTGGCAAAGACACCCAAGAAACTCATATAGGCCGGACAACCCTACGGAAGCGGCTCCCACGACAGGCAGACGCCGCATCACGGACAAAGAAACACAAAAGACATGAACATAAACGGACTGGACTACAACACGCAACGCGAACCCCTGATAATGCCGGAATACGGCCGGGAGATACAGAACATGGTGGACTACGCGACAACCATAGCCGACAGGAAGCAAAGACAGGCGTGCGCCGAATCCATAGTGAGGATGATGGAGGCGAAAACGCCCCAGATACGCGAAAACGAGAACTACCTGCAGACACTGTGGGACCACCTTTATATAATAAGCCGCAAACAATTGGACATCGAATGGCCGTTTGACGTGTCGGAAGCCGAGAAGATACAGACACGCCCCAAGCCGCTTGCGCTGCCCAAAAAGGCCGGACAAGTACACCTGCGCCACTACGGACGGCTGCTCGAAGAGGTGTTTGCAAAGCTCAAAGCCATGCCCGAAGGAGCCGAACGCGACGAGTTGGCAAGGCTGACAGCCAACCACATGAAGCGCGACCTGGCCACCTGGAGCCACGGATCGATGGATGACGAGAAGGTAGCCGACGACTTGGCACGCTTCACCGACGGGAAAATACAGCTCGACCTTAACTCTTTCAAGTTTGAAAAGGTGGCCGCAGCCGACCCAACCGACACGGTAAGAAAGAAAAAGAGGAAGTAACAAGGACACAACCTCACGGTATAAGTGACGAAAACGCACCATATCCGCAACACTACCACACCATAAAGAATACAGTACATGGCATCTTTCCTCATCGAAGGCGGACATCCGCTGAGCGGAACCATAACACCCCAGGGGGCAAAGAACGAGGCTCTTGAAGTGATATGCGCCTCTTTGCTCACCGCCGAAGAGGTGGTTATAAGGAACATACCCGACATCCGCGACATAAACAACCTCATCCTGCTGCTCAAGGACATAGGGGTTAAGGTGGAGAGACTGGCGCGTAACGACTACTCATTCCGCGCCGAAGACATCAAATTGGACTACCTTGAGAGTGACGAATTTGTGCGTAAGTGCTCGTCACTGCGCGGCAGCGTGCTCATGATCGGCCCCCTTCTGGCGCGGTTCGGCAAGGCTGTGATAGCCAAACCGGGCGGCGACAAGATAGGAAGGCGGCGGCTGGACACGCATTTCCTCGGTTTCAAGATGCTCGGGGCACGGTTCCGCCACGTTGAAGAGCGCAATGTCTATGAGATAGCGGCCAGGAAACTCACCGGATGTTACATGCTTTTGGACGAAGCATCCATCACCGGCACCGCAAATATCATCATGTCGGCAGTCTTCGCAAGGGGGACTACGACCATCTACAACGCCGCCTGCGAACCCTACATACAGCAGTTGTGCCACCTCATCAACCGCATGGGCGGGCGCATAAGCGGCATCGGGAGCAACCTTCTGACCATTGTAGGGGTTGAAAGTCTGCACGGAGCGAAGCACAAGGTGCTGCCCGACATGATCGAAGTAGGCTCTTTCATAGGCATGGCCGCCATGGTTGGCAACGGAATAAGGATAAAGGACGTGTCGCTACGCAACCTCGGGATAATACCGGATGCCTTCCGGCGGCTCGGAGTGCGTATAGATGTGGAGGGCGACGACCTCGTTGTTCCACAGCAAAGCCACCTGAACGTGGAAACATTCATCGACGGCACGATCATGACTCTGGCAGATGCGCCGTGGCCGGGGCTGACTCCCGACCTCATATCGGTGCTTATAGTGGTGGCAACCCAGGCGCGCGGCAGCGTTCTCTTCCACCAAAAGATGTTTGAAAGCCGCCTGTTCTTCGTTGACAAGCTGATAGATATGGGCGCACAGATAATACTCTGCGACCCCCACCGGGCGGTTGTCGTAGGCCATGACCACAAGATACGCCTGAGAGGAGGCCGCATGGCGAGTCCCGACATACGCGCCGGCATAGCGCTACTCATTGCCGCAATGAGCGCAAGCGGCAACAGCCGCATCGACAACATAGAACAAATAGACCGCGGATACGAGGATATTGAGCACCGGCTCAACGAGTTGGGGGCGAAGATACAGCGTATAGAATAGCCCGGAGCACCGGCTGCACGGCCATAACGCACGGACTGCGGACACAAACCGCCCGTTTAAGCACAACAAACAGGCCGTTTACGGGTGCCAAACCGCCCGTTTACGCACAATAAACCGCCCGTTTACGCACAATAAACCGCCGGGTTACGGAAAACAACCGCACGGACTGCGGACAGAACGACACCATACGATGATAAAAGACGACGAGGTTTACAGGATCGGACGCTTGGGAAAGCCGCACGGAGTGGCCGGTGAGGTGACGCTGCGCTTCGACGACGACGTGTTCGACCGCGTGGATGCCGACTACATAGTGCTGGGTATCGACGGCATACTCGTGCCCTTCTTCATCGAGGAGTACCGCTTCCACGGCAGCGAGACGGCCCTTGTCAAGTTCTGCGGCATCGACTCGCAGCAGCGCGCAGCCGAACTTACGGGGTGCGAAGTGTACTTCCCCCGGAGCCTCTCCGACAGTGACGGCACGGATATGCCCCGCATGGAACTCGTGGGCTACTCGGTTGTCGATGACAAGTCGGGCAAGTGCATAGGCCGCATAACCGCTATCGACACGACAACGGCCAACACGCTGTT
>CAVHML010000136.1:0-6575 GCA_963636905.1 bacterium | reverse complement strand
GCACGAAGCAATGAGCAAACGGCCATGACATAGCGTTAGCCTACATTGCATTTACATTATTAAGAAGGGCTGTGGGGCAAACGACCTTGCAGCCCTTCTCTTATTTTCTTGTTCAGTCCCAACAGCATACTGCCGTTATGTCCGGCGCAAACAAAGCCGCCTTTTGCTAAAAATGTTCTTTTTTTCGGTAAATGTCTTAAATTCTCGCTATAGCAAGACCTTGAACAAGGCTTTTGCTTTGCCGTTTCGTTTAATTGACCTAAATTTGCACGAACCAAAAACAGCATAGCTGAGAACATGAACAAGAAGATTATCATACCGCTTGCGATAGTCATCCTGCTGCTGGCCGGAGGAGTGGCGTGGCTCGCATTGAGCCTCGACAAGCAGCGCAAGGCCAACGAGGACATGAAAGAGCTGGCCGACCTTGACAAAAGGGAGATGGAGAACGAGTACGAACAGTTCGCCCGCCAGTACAGCGAGATGAAAACGCAGATAAACAACGACTCGATAGTGGCGCAGCTGACCCAGGAGCAGATGAAGACCCAACGGTTGCTGGAGGAACTGAAGAACGTTAAGAGTACGAACGCGCGAGAGATAACCCGCCTGAAGCGCGAGTTGGCCACGGTGAGAGCCGTGTTGCGCAGCTACGTCATACAGATTGACTCGCTCAACCGCCTCAACGAGAACCTCAAGGCCGAGAACACGCGCATGAAAGGCGAGTATGCAACGGCCACACGTCAGATAGAGGGACTGAATAACGAGAAGGCTTCGCTGTCGCAAAAGGTGGCCATAGCCGCACAGCTCGACGCCACTGGCATTACAATGACCGCCAACAAGAAGAACGGCAAGCCGGTAAAGAAGATAAAGGACTGCAAGACAATAGAGGTGTCGTTCCGCATTGCACGCAACGTCACGGCGCAAAACGGAGTGCGCACCATATATATAATGGTAACAACGCCAAGCGGCAGCGTGCTGAACGGCGGCGGCACGTTCCAATACGAGAACCGTAACGTTACCTATTCGATGAAGAAGAGCGTGGAGTATTCGGGAGAGGAGACTCCTGTGACCGCCTACTGGCAGGTAAAGGAATACCTTAGCCCCGGCACCTACACCGTCAGCGTGTTTGCAGACGGCAACATGATAGGCTCGCGCAGCTTCGCTTTCCAGAAATGACGTTCACTTCAATGCACTATATGAGGAACAGAACAGTATTTCTGTTGGCTCTGGCCATGACATCTGCCATGCCGGCGGTGTCACAACGGGTGCTCACGCTCGACAGTTGCAGGGCTATGGCTCTGAGAGGCAACAAGCAGATGGGCGTGGCACGGGCAAAGCAGGACATGGCCGCCAACGTTAGAAAATCAGCACGCACCAAATATCTTCCGCACATCAATGCCGTGGGAGGATATATGTTCACGAGCCGGGAGATTTCCCTGCTCAACGACGGACAGAAAGCCATGCTCAGCAGCATCGGCAGCAGTGCTTTCTCAGGCATAACATCGTCAATGCAGGAGTTCGGGGCAAGCCTTACGCCCGAACAGAAGACCGCCATCGACGGAATACTCGCACCACTCGGCACGACAACCGACCAGGCCATGAGCGACATGGGCGGCAAAGTAAACGAAGCGGCCGAGGCTCTCAACGCCAAAGGGCGCGGTATAGTGGATGCGTTCCGCACAGACACGCGCAACATATTCGCCGCTTCGGTCACGCTGACGCAGCCTCTGTTCATGGGCGGAAGCATAATCGCTGCCAACAAGATGGCCGATATTGGCGAACAGATGGCCGCAAACGCCACCGAGGGGAAACGGCAGCAGACCATATACGACACCGAACAGGCTTACTGGACGGTAGTGTCGCTTACCCACAAGAAACGTTTGGCCGAAAGCTACCTTGCGCTTATCAAGAAGCTCGACGGCGATGTAGCCAAGATGATAAGGGAAGGCGTGGCCACCAAATCCGACGGTCTCAGCGTCAATGTCAAGGCCAACGAGGCCGAAATGACGCTGACAAAGGTTGAAGACGGACTGACCCTTGCCCGTATGCTGCTCTGCCAGAGGTGCGGACTGCCGCTTGACGAGAATATAAAGCTCGCCGACGAAGACAGTGAGGCTCTGTCCGACAGCGAACCGGCCGACGTTTATAACGCCGACACAGCCCCCGCGAACCGCCCGGAACTGAAAATGCTCCAAAACGCAATGGAATTGAGCGAACAGACGGTGAAGCTGCTGAAAGCGGGCAACCTTCCGCAAGTGCTGCTCATGGGCGGATACTCGGTAAGCAACCCGAATGTGTATAACGGCTTCCAGAAAAAATTCGGCGGAGCATGGAATGTGGGCGTACTCGTGCGCGTTCCTATATTCAACTGGGGCGATGTGGCCTACAAGGTGAGGGCAGCCAAAAACGCAACGGCCATTGCCGCACTGGAACACGAGGAGGCGTGCGAACTGGCCAGCCTGCAAGTGAACCAAAACGCTTTCCGCGTGAACGAGGCCGCCAAGAAACTCGCCCTTGCACGCACCAGTACCGACCGCGCAGAAGAAAACCTGCGCTGCGCCAACCTTGGGTTCAAGGAGGGAGTGATACAGTTGTCCACCGTAATGGAAGCGCAAACGGCGTGGCTACAGGCGCAGTCACAGAAGATTGACGCAGAGATTGACATGAAACTAAGCCGCTCGAGCCTCAGAAAGGCTCTTGGCACATTACAATAACCAAGCATACACAAAGATTATGTCAGCAAAATCACAACATAACAACATCCTGTTGGCAATCGCAGGCTTTATCGCCGTGATTGTAGCAGTGGCAATAATAGGTTTCTTCACGTTCGGCCACGAGCCGGAACTGATACAGGGACAAGTGGATGTGACCGAGTACCGGGTGTCAAGCAAGGTTCCGGGGCGCATACTTGAACTGCGCGTGAAGGAGGGTGACTATGTTCGCGCCGGCGACACGCTCGCAATACTCGACGCACCCGACGTGAAAGCCAAGCTGACCCAAGCCCGCAGTGCCGAGGATGCCGCATCGGCATTGAGCGAGATGGCTCAAAAGGGAGCGCGTGAGGAACAGATACGCGGCGCATACTCGGTGTTGCAGCAGGCAAAGGCCGGACTTGACATCGCACAGAAGTCTTACAACCGCGTGCAACGCCTGTTTGACGAGGGTGTGTTGAGCGCACAGAAGCGTGACGAGGCTCTGGCCAACTACAAGGCGATGGAAGCGCAGGTCAAAGCGGCGCAGAGCCAGTATGATATGGCGCGCAACGGAGCGCGGCGCGAGGAAAAATTGGCGTCGGAAGCCCAAGTGCAGCGTGCAAAGGGTGCTGTGCAGGAGGTCGGGTCGTACATCAACGAGACTGTGCAGGTGGCTCAGATGGACGGAGAGGTGAGTGACATCTATCCGAAGGTCGGCGAGCTGGTCGGAACTGGCTCCCCCATAATGTCAATCTCGGTGATGAAAGACATGTGGGGCACGTTCAATGTGCGCGAAGACAAACTTGACGGCCTTAAAGTAGGCTCGGTGTTCAACGCATTCGTGCCCGCATTCAACAAAACCATACGCATGAAGGTTTACTACCTCAAGGATGAGGGCAGCTATGCCGTGTGGAAAGCCACGAAAGCCAACGGACAGTATGACCTGAAGACCTTTGAGGTGAAGGCACGTCCCGTGGACAAGATAGACGGACTGCGGCCTGGCATGTCGCTTGTGATAGGCAAGGACTGAAAATGAAACGGGTTGTCTGCGAAATAGTGACAATAGCCAAAAGGGAGTGCTGCATATTGCTGAAGAACCCCATCTACTGGTTCTGCATGGTGGTGTTCCCTGTATTGGTGATGGTGTTCTTCACTTCAATGATGAGCGAGGGACAGCCATTGGAAATGCCCGTAGGCGTGGTGGATCTCGACAACTCGTCAACGTCACGCGCCCTCACTCGCAAGCTCGATGCATTCCAGACCACCCGTATAGTGGCCCACTACCCATCTGTGGCCGAAGGTCGCCAAGCCATGCAGCGCGGTGAGATATACGGAATGTTGTATATACCAAAAGGAACAGCCGACAAACTGCTCGCAAGCCGACGCCCGAAGATTTCGTTCTACTACTCCATGACCTCAATCACCGCCGGGGCGTTGGTATTCCGTGACCTTAAGACCATATCCACCCTTGGCTCTGCGGCAGTCGGCCAAGCCACACTAAGGGCAAAGGGACTTACGGATGCCCAGACGCAGACTTTCCTGCAACCGATAAAGATTGACCTCCACCAGATAGCCAACCCTTGGACTGACTACAACGTCTATCTGTCAACAATGCTCGTTCCGGGCGTGATAATGCTGTTCATTTTCCTCATAACCGCCTACTCCATCGGTACAGAGCTGAAGTTCGGGCGTTCCAAGAAGTGGCTTTCCATGGCTGACAACAACGTTGTTGTAGCCCTCATCGGCAAGTTGCTGCCACAAACCATCGTGTTCCTGCTGCTTGTCCTTGTATATATGTATTATGTCTTCGGCATATTCGGTTTCCCGCACCACGGTTCCGCCCCGACAATGGTCTTGCTCGCACTGCTTACGGTACTGCCGGCGCAGGGCTTCGGCGTGTTTGCCTTCGGATTGATACCCTCCTTGCGCATGTCAATGAGCATCTGTTCGCTGTGGGCAGTGCTGAGTTTCTCCATCGTAGGCTCGGCTTTCCCCGTGCCAAGCATGGATGCGGAGCTGCAGGCACTGGCTTGGCTGTTCCCGCTGCGCCACTATTTCATGGTGTATGAAACCTCTGTGCTCAATGGCTATCCCTTGGCCGGAGTACTGCCCCACCTTTTGTCGCTTGCGGTGTTCATCCTGCTGCCCATACCAGTGCTCGGCAAGATAAAGAACGCCATGTTGAAGTACGTATATATCCCGTAAAGCACACGTAATCACAACTGTTTATGAGCATCAAAGGTACAGTAAGAATGATTTGGCAGAGCTTGCAGGACACGTGCTACGTGTGGTTGCAGGAACTCAAGATGACACTCCGCGACGAGGGCGTGCTCCTCTTCGTCATTCTCGTGCCCATAGCCTACCCCCTACTCTACTCTTGGATATACAACAACGAGGTGGTGCGCGAAGTGCCCGTGGCAGTTGTCGATGAGTCCCACAGTTCCATGAGCCGCGAGTTTGCCCGACACTGCGACGCATCGCCCGATGTGCGTATTGTGGCCTACGCTTCCAACATGGAGGAGGCCAAGACCATGATGCACAACGGCAGAATCAGCGGCATATACCATATCCCCTCAGACTTCTCTGCCCGGCTCAACCGTGGGCAACAAGCCGTTGTGGGCGTTTACTGCGACATGGCCATCATGCTAAACTACAAGGCCATCTTCCAGACGGCCACCGCAGTAAGCCAAAGCATGAACTCACACATACAAACCAAGCTTGCCGGCAACAAAACCAGCCGCGAGGACGAGATAACCACCCAGCCTCTCGACTTCGACGAGGTGCCTATGTTCAACCCGGCAGGCGGTTACGGCTCGTTTGTACTGCCCGCTGTGCTCATACTCATCATCCAGCAGACACTGTTGCTTGGCATCGGACTCGCGGCAGGTACATCGCGCGAGAACAACCGCTACAAGAACCTTGTGCCGATAAGCCGCCACTACCAGGGCATCTTCCGCATTGTGTTCGGCAAGTCCATGTGCTACTTTATGATATACGCCGTCATGGCCGCATATCTCACCCTCATCGTCCCCAAAATCTTCGGCTTTGTCAGCATAGGCCGCCCGGAAGTGCTCTTTGCAATATTGTTCCCGTATCTTCTGGCATGCATATTCTTCGGCCTGACCCTGTCCTGCATGATACGCTACCGCGAGAACGTAATGCTGCTCGTGGTGTTCTCGTCCGTGCCCCTGCTGTTTCTCAGCGGAGTGTCGTGGCCGCAGAGCAGTATGCCCGAAATCTGGCAGACCGCAGCGTGGCTCTTCCCCTCCACATTCGGTGTCAGGGCATTCGTAAGGGTCAACTCCATGGGAGCCACCCTCCAGGATGTTGCCGTAGAATACCGCGCCCTTTGGATACAGACCGCAGCCTATTTCCTGCTCGCCTGTGCCGTTTACTACAACCAGATACTCCGTGCGCGCCACCGCGCCCTTGAACGCCTGAACGATATAAAGCAAAAACGCAAGGCAAGGCACCGCGCGGAGTGACGGAAGCGCAACCGTTTCCCGTCACATCCCCTACACTTTATCTATAACTCCTGACGGTTTCCGCATCCAATTCCGTGCGGTTTCCGCCTCCAATTCCGCATGGCTTCCGCCTCCGCTCCCGACCCTTTCCGCCTCCGCCCGACCGTTTTTGCCTCCGTTCCGTGCGGTTTTCCGCCCATATTCCAAAGTTTTTTACCAATCCGGCAGCCATATTCGTCCCTTGCCTGTGACGCTTTGTCTGCCAGACTCTTGCGTTGTGCCATAACAAGCCGCCCGTTTACGGGTCGTAAATGCCGTGTTTGAGGAGGCGTAGATGGTGCATTTACGGGTGTCAAACGTCGTGTTTGTGATGAATAAACTGGCCTTATGATAGCGCAAATGGCCGTGTTTACGAGTGCCA
>CAVHML010000135.1:0-6626 GCA_963636905.1 bacterium | reverse complement strand
GTCGCAGTTGCTCGTATTCGCCACGCGTGCGAGTCTCACCAACCGTGATGTATCCACCTTGCCGTTCCAATGTATTTATTATTCCTGCCATAATACACTCCTCTATTTCTGACGCAAAAATACGGTGAAATGTTGAGAATGGCGAATGTTTAATGTAAAACATTACGGAGAATGTGTATTTTATCCGTAATTTTTGTTGTTGAGTAATGTGAAATAAGTTCTTTACTTCATCATCCACACACCGTTATGCTCCACCATAGGCACGACAACCTCCTCTTGGGTGCTGTCAGCATAGCAGAACAGGAGGAAAACATCGGTTCTTCCCTGCACAGAATCGGTGCGTGAAGACACGGTGCGCACCTCTCTGATGCCGCCATGCTCCTCCTTTTGCTGCGCCATAAACTGCTTGGCGTTCACCACGAGCTGCTCCACGTATGACGGGGGCAGCCCTTCGGCATTGCTGAAGCCGTTTACATAGTCAGCATAACGCCCCTCCACGAGGCTGTCGTAATAGCCTTTCGCCGCCTCAGCGGCCTTGTCTTCAACGACATCGCTGCCGCACGAAACCAGAAACAGTGCGCCCAGACAGAGGCAAACGGCCGCAGTCTGGGCAATAAACGTTTTTCTTCGCATCATTTCTGGCGCACAAAGATGTTTATAGGCGACCCTGTGAGCGTCCAGTTCTCCCTTATCTTGTTCTCAAGGAACCGTTTGTAGGGTTCTTTCACGTACTGTGGCAGGTTTGCATAGAACACAAACGATGGAATTTGAGTGTTCGGCAACTGCGAACAGTACTTTATCTTGATGTATTTTCCCTTGATTGATGGTGGCGGATAAGCCTCTATCAGCGGCAGAAGCGTCTCGTTGAGCTTCGTAGTACCTATGCGCACCTTGCGGTTCAGATAGACTTGCTTGGCCGTTTCGAGCACTTTGAAGATGCGCTGCTTGGTCAATGCGGAGGCAAACACGATGGGAAAATCGACGAAAGGAGCCATTCTGTTGCGTATGGCCGCCTCGAATGTGTCTATCACTTTTTGCGTCTTGTCCTCCACAAGGTCCCACTTGTTCACCACAACCACGAGACTCTTGTTGTTTTTCTGTATTAGTTGGAAGATGTTCATGTCCTGTGCCTCGATGCCACGGGTCGCATCAATCATGAGAATGCACACGTCGCTGTTTTCTATGGAGCGTATCGACCGCATCACGGAGTAGAACTCCAAATCCTCAGACACCTTGTTCTTGCGGCGTATGCCGGCGGTATCAACAAGATAGAAGTCAAATCCGAACTTGTCGTATCGGGTGTATATACTGTCGCGGGTGGTGCCTGCTATCTCGGTAACGATGTTGCGCTCCTCGCCGATGAATGCATTTATGATGCTACTCTTGCCGGCATTGGGTCGTCCGACGACCGCAAAGCGCGGGATACCCTCCTCCAGAGTCTCGCCGGTGTCGGACTTGAGAAGCGTGAGCAGGTGGTCGAGCAGGTCGCCGGTGCCGCTTCCTGTCGCCGCACTGATGCAATACGGGTCGCCGAGGCCGAGCGAGTAGAACTCAGCCGCATAGTAAAGCTGCGCATTGTTGTCGGCTTTGTTGGCCACAAGCACCACCGGCAACTTTGTTCGGCGCAGTATCTTGGCCACATCCATGTCCCAGTCGGTGACACCGTTGGTTATATCCACAAGAAACAGCACTACGTCGGCTTCTTCAGTGGCTATTAGCACCTGCTTGCGTATCTCTTCCTCGAACACATCGTCCGACTTGACGACCCAGCCGCCCGTATCCACTACTGAAAACTCGCGCCCGTTCCACTCACACTTGCCGTACTGGCGGTCGCGGGTGGTGCCTGCCTCGTCGCTAACTATGGCGTGGCGCGTCTGCGTGAGGCGGTTGAAGAGTGTGGACTTGCCCACATTGGGGCGTCCTACTATCGCTATTAGGTTTGGCATTGCTGTGCTTTTGGGTTGTTTTCCTTTGTTTTGATTGTTCGTTTCGGGACGGTTTTTATGAAAGGCCATGCCCCATAGCCGCCCTATTCGGGGTTATAGCCGAAGCTGTCAAGCTCCCGTTGCGAGCTGCGCCAGTCTTTGTCAACCTTAACGAACAGCTCCAGATAGACGCTCTTGCCGAAAAATCGCTCCAAAGCCTTGCGGCTTTCAGTGCCGACCTTCTTCAGGGCGATGCCCTGGTGGCCTATTATGATGCCCTTTTGGGAGTCGCGCTCCACGTAGATCACGGCGTTGATGTGTATGCTGCGGTCGGTTTCCTTGAAACTCTCCACTCGTACTTCCACCGAATAGGGTATCTCCTTGTCGTAGTAGAGCAGTATCTTTTCGCGTACTATCTCGCTTACGAAGAAGCGGGCGGGCTTGTCGGTGAGCTGATCCTTGTCAAAATACGGCGGACTGTCGGGCAGCAGTTCCTCAATGCGCTTGAGGAGCATGTCAGTGCCGAACTTGTTGAGTGCCGAAATGGGCAGTATCTCCGCCTTGGGCAGCAGTGCGTGCCACTTCTCCACTATCTTTCCCAGCGTCTTCTGGTCGCTCTGGTCTATCTTGTTGATGAGTAGCAGCACGGGCACGTCCATCTTGGCCACCTTGTCGAGGAAATCACGGTTCTTTTCCGGCTGCTCCACCACGTCGGTGACGTACAGAAGCACGTCGGCATCGCGCAGTGCCGACTCCGAAAAGGCCAGCATTGACTCCTGCAACTTGTAGTTGGGCTTGAGCACACCGGGCGTGTCGGAAAACACAATCTGCACATCGTCGGTGTTGACGATGCCCATTATGCGGTGGCGTGTGGTCTGCGCCTTGAACGTGGCGATGCTGATGCGCTCGCCGACGAGTTGGTTCATCAGTGTTGACTTGCCCACATTGGGGTTGCCGACGATGTTCACAAATCCTGCTTTATGCGCCATTGACGTTGTTTAAGGGGCTACAAAGTTACTGCAAAAAAGTGAGATACAGGCAGAAACGCGCGCCGTAATTGACAGAAAGGCGGCTTCACAAACCGTTTTTGCGAAGCCGCCGCCATTGTATGTGTGCGAGTCCTGCGCCGCCGGGCGGTCAGTCTTTCAGCGAATAAGTCACCGTGGAAACCACGCGCAGCTTCTTTATGTACGGCGTGTTGTCGTCACGGTCGTCAATAGTGAACTGTCCCTGTCCGGCACTCTGTATCTTTCCGAGCTTAGAGCCGCTGTTCTTGGCAAACTGTTGGGCGGTTGTCTGTGCGTTCTTGATGGCTTCCTCCATCATCTTGGGCTTTATCTTCTGGAAAGCCGTGTACTCGTATGCCACGCGGTTGCCGTAGCCGCCGTCAACTATGGCCACTCCCTGCTGCAACAGCTCGGCCTGTTTGTTGATAATGCTGCGCACAAGTTTGACATCGGTCGAGGTGACGGTGATGACCGACGTGAGATTGTAGCGGTAGGGAGCCTTCCGCGAGATGTACTGGTCGGCATTGAGGTCAACAACCACCGGCGAATTGACCATAATCTCGCCCTCCTTGATGCCGCTGTGCAGGAGAAACGCCTTCACCTTGGCCACTGTCGCATTGTTACGCTTGTACAAATCGGGCAAATCGTTGCCTATTTCCTTTGTCATCACTGGCCATATCACCTTGTCGGCCTCCACTTCGCGCTCGGAAAGCCCCTTCACCGTGACACAGCGGTTCTTGTCGGCATAGTTGTCGATGCCACTTTTCACACAAAGACCCATCACCACCACTCCTAAGGCGATGATAACCGATTCCTTAATCCTGTTCATAGCATTTCTTTTTTAGGTGGGTTTTATGCGCCAAAGTTATACAAAGTTCCGTCCGCAAAGCCATTTCCACGACCTTATTTATGTATATTTAACTGGAAAACGCCGCACTTCTGTCTGGAAAACGCCGCACTTTTATTCGGAAAGCCACCGCCATTCTGTCTGGAAAAACCGCCTTTTTATCCGAAAAGACACCACCTTTCTATTCGAAAAACGCCACCCTTGTAAGTCCCTGACAGCCACTTGCTTGCACAACCCTGCGCTTTACGCCTCATAAAAGGTGCATCCACGACCCGTAAATGCGGCATCTACGACCCGTAAATGGTGCATCTACGGTAGCTATATGCCACGTTTACGACCCGTAAACCGGCCTCTTTTGAAATGCAGTCCGGCCGTTTGCGGTGAGACAACGGCCGGACTGCGGAAAAGGAATGGGGAATTTGGGCGAACAATGGCCGCAAGATATTACAACAAGGGGGTCATGTAGAGCGGCAAATACACTATTCCGTCCTTCTCGCTCACATCCTTGTCGTGCAGCACATAGGGCGTTGATAACTGGTTGCCGTACTTTGCTATGCACTTTTTCAGGGAGTTGGTCGTATAGGAACAGCCCGATTTCACCTCTATCGGCGATATGTTGTGGCGGCTTGTGGCTCTTTGCTTGGCTATAAGGAAGTCTATCTCCATGCGGTCAGCGGCATCGCTGTTTGAATACTTGCTGAAGAAAAACAGCTTATGCCCTGCCGCACGGAGCATTTGCGCCACGATGTTCTCCACAAGCATACCTGCATTCACCTCCAACTTGCCGAACATCAGCTTCCGATAAAGCTCTTCACCAACGATACCGCGCTCATCAAAGGCATGGCTTATGAGCAGTCCTGTATCAAGCATATAGCATTTCAGCGTTGTACGTTCCTCATTGAGCCTAAGCCCTATACTTGGTTCGGTAGAATTGTAGCAGCAGTTTACTATCTTGGCATCGCTTAGCCAGAAGAAAGCGTCAGTATAGTCACGCATACGGGCGGCAGTGCCCAACGCAGACAGGCGGAACTTCCTCTCATGACGTTGCAGTTGGCCGGGCAACTCATCGAAAATTGCGGCAACTTTGGTTTCTTGGTTGTCAGCATACTTATTGATGTCGTTACGGTAGAGGGCGAGTATGTCACGCTTTATCTCGTCAACAAGTTTGAAATCGCGCGTCTCTACATATTTCGCAACGGCCTGTGGCATACCCCCGACAATCATGTATTGCCGGAAATAGTCCATCGCACGACGGTGGAAGTCACCCATCGGTTTCAGCTGCTCAAACCTTTTGTGTACAAAAGGCATAAGCATTTCATCGCCCATTGCCCACAAGAACTCCTCGAAGTCCATCGGATACATATCAATGGCATGCTCCTCCGACGGAAGCATTATATCCTTTACATTTTTCTTGATACTGATTAGCGACCCCGTCTCTATATAATCGAAACGGCGGTCGGCCACAAGATGCTTTATAGCGGCACGGGCACGAGGACAGAACTGCACCTCATCGAACACGACAAGCGAACGGGCTTCGCTGTCATCAGATGCTCGCGGTACAAGTTTGCGTCTGAAATAGACTTCAAGATTGAGGAATAGGGAGTCCAGGTCGTCCAGATATATGTCGAAAAAGGTCATTACCGTAGGGCTTACCTTACTGAAGTCTATCAGCAGATACGACTCATACTCATTGCGGGCGAACTCTTCCACAATGTAACTCTTGCCTATTCGCCTTGCACCCTCTATCAAAAGGGCGACTTCTCCCCTTCTATTCTGCTTCCAATCAAGCAGTTTCCCATAAATTTTGCGCTTCATATTTATCGTCTTTGCACGTTTCTTAGATTTTTGCAAGCCGTATTTCTCACGTTTTTTAGATTTTTACAAGCGCAAATATACACATAATTGAGATTTTTAGCCTACGTCACAACAAGAAAAATCGGTTTTTCGCACAGCTCTTTCATTTAAAACGGCCTTCTAAAAGTTATTATTTTATGGCAGTCTGACGTAAAAAAGAAGAATGGCTTGCGCAAAATGAAAAATGAAGGACCAACGGTCGGTGGCTGAAAGAAACCAACGGTCGGCGGCCGAAAGGAAAGCCAAAACCAATGGGCTGCGCAAATGTAGTAGGCAGAAAGGTAACTTGCGTCCTGAAAGGGCAACACTACATAGCCCAGGGCAACACCCTGGGCGTCAGGTAGAAAGGTAACCCTGCGCCCTGAAAGGGCAACACTACATAGCCCAGGGCAACACCCTGGGCGTCAGGTAGAAAGGTAACCCTGCGCCCTGAAAGGGCAACACTACATAGCCCAGGGCAACACCCTGGGCGTCAGGTAGAAAGGTAACCCTGCGCCCTGAAAGGGCAACACTACATAGCCCAGGGCAACACCCTGGGCGTCAGGTAGAAAGGTAACCCTGCGCCCTGAAAGGGCAACACTACATAGCCCAGGGCAACACCCTGGGCGTCAGGTAGAAAGGTAACCCTGCGCCCTGAAAGGGCAACACTACATAGCCCAGGGCAACACCCTGGGCGTCAGGTAGAAAGGTAACCCTGCGCCCTGAAAGGGCAACACTACATAGCCCAGGGCAACACCCTGGGCGTCAGGTAGAAAGGTAACCCTGCGCCCTGAAAGGGCAAAAGTCCATAAACACTCGCCACCATACTATAGACTTTTGCCCTTAACAGGGCGCATTGCTGCATACAATCAAAAACCCAGGGCGTTGCCCTGGGCTATGTAGTCGCTGGGCTTTCAGCCCGTCTCAAAAGTATCTGAATGGAGGAAACATCGGCTTCGAAGATGCCGCATCCCAGTAACCCCATGTGAAGCGTAGCGGAACATGGGGTGTATG
>CAVHML010000134.1:0-6744 GCA_963636905.1 bacterium | reverse complement strand
TCGTTTGACGACAGGGCATACGTGAGGTTCAGAGTGTGAGTTTACGCCCTGCAAAGTGCCCGTTTTCAGAACACGCAATATCCTTTTTGCTTCGCAAAGTGCCCGCTTGCGCCCAGCCGGGGCAGCCCCCTTACTTCCTTATCTTGGCCGTTTCCGCAACCACGGCGGCGTAAGCCCGGCGCCAATCGGTGTCCAGAGAGAACCTCGTGAGGCACTTGCTGTCCGCGTAATAGCCCTGTGTCAGCTCGTGGTCGGGGTCGTTGAACAGCGGATTGGACACGGATGCGTCCATAAACAGCTGGAGTATCTTCACCTGCTGCGCCTTCGGCAGGGTGCCGATGTCCACCATTTGCTGCAGATAGAACGCAACAAAGTTGTTCAGGGCGTAGGCTTGCCTGTCGAGAAAGGCCGTTGTGGAGTCGGGAAGTTGCTCGCGCATCTTTATCAACAGGTAGTCCAAGGCATCCAGTTTGAACTGGTTTATCTGCTTCACCAGGCTGTTGCCGGAGGTCTGGACAGCCGTTTGCGCACTGCTTCTCACCTCGTTGTAAACCTCCTGTGCCGCAGACACGCCGGCAAAGCCCACGGTTATGGCCAGAAACATCAGTATTCTCTTCATCATTACTTTGTTGTTTATTACGGTGGTAATTTATATAACCCACCTACAGTCGTTTTATCGGGTTGAAACCTTATACATTCTTCTTCAGTTGCAGCGAGTGGTCTATGCAGGACGGCCACTCTTCGCGGTAGTGAGTCACCATTATCATGGTCTTGTTGGGGCGTTGGCAGAACGCATCTATAATGTCTTTCACCAGCCGGCGGTTCACATTGTCAAGCCCATGCAGCGGTTCGTCGAGTATAAGCAGTTCGGGATCCTTGACGAAAGCCCTCGCCAACAGTACCAGTCTCTGCTCTCCGCTCGACAGTTTCAGGAAGGTTCGCTCCTCCAGACCGCCCAGTCCGAACACGTCCATCCACCACTTGCACACCTCATATTCCTCTGCAGTCGGCGTGGCGTAAAGCCCTACGGTGTCTTTCAGGCCGCTTGCCACCACGCGGATGGCCGGCAAATCCCTCTGATATGCCCGGTGCATCTCCGGCGAAACGTAGCCTATGTGCTTCTTAATCTGCCAGATGGTCTCGCCACTTCCGCGCTTGTTGCCGAACAAGGCGATGTCACAGGCATAGGATTGGGGGTTGTCGGCACACACAAGTGACAGCAGCGTGCTCTTTCCGGCGCCGTTCTGTCCGCTCAAAGCCCACCGTTCGCCGTTGCGTACCGTCCAGTCCAAGTCCTTCAGGATGGTGCGCTGGCCATAGACAACGGACACTTTCGACATCCTTACCACCTCGTCTGCCTCATAGTCGCGGGCACTCCGGGGCAGGTCAAGTATGGCCTGGCGCTTGCAGTCGGGCAGTACGTGGGGCCTGGCCGGCTGTCTTGCCGCAAGGTATGCCTCCCTCGTGACCTTGGGGAGCACCCTCTTGCCGCTCACCTCCACCACATGGGTGATAAACTCGGGCAGGTCGTCGCTCTTGGACAGCACGAGCACGAGCTGCAACTGCCCGTCGGCCGCCAATGACTGCATCAGCTGCCGCACCTGCTGCCGCATCTGCTCGTCAAGACCGATGAATGGATTGTCCATGACGAGCACCTTTGGCGCGGCCATGAGAGCCTTGGCTATCTGGAACTTGCGCAGTTCGCCGCTGGAAAGCAGTATGATGTACTTGTCGAGCAGCGTCTCCATGCCGAACAGACTGTACAGATGCGCCCGCATGACCCTGCGTCCGGGGGTGTCGTCGCCGGCACTTCCGTATGCCTTGTCGAGCAGTTCGCCCACGAGAGGCGTCTCCTTGTCAATCTCCTGTTGGTTCCACCGCTGCTGCAAGTAGTACGTTCCGTCGCTCGCACCGTAGGAGTCGCGGAAGGCGATGAACCGTATGTTGTCCGAAAACATCGGCTTTGCGCCCGGCCCGAAGTCGTATGAGACGGTGCCGGAGGCCAAGGGGTGCTTCCCGGTCAGCATGTCCGTGAGCAGAGACTTGCCGCCTCCGTTGCGTCCGACTACGGCTAACTGCTCGCCTTCGGCCAGTTCAAAATCGACGGGAGCCGCCATGCGCCACTCATTGAGCCGCGCCACGCCCCCTTTCATGCTTATTGTCTTCCGCATACCCTGTCCTTGTTCTTGTTTATATAGTCCTTCCATCCGCGGTAGTGTGCCTCCGCAACAGGACGGTTCATCTGCATGAAGTGGCAATATGCCGCCCCCAGAGCGTCAGTGGCGTCCATAAAGTCGCTCATGTCGCCGTCATTTATCTTCAGAATGCGCTTGAGCATGCCCGCCACCTGCTCCTTTGAAGCCTGCCCGTTGCCCGTTATGGCCAGCTTAATCTTCAATGGAGCATACTCATGTATGGGCACTCCGTGGTGTATGGCGGCGGCTATTGCAGTGCCTTGCGCCCTTCCGAGCTTGAGCATCGACTGTACGTTCTTGCCGAAGAACGGGGCTTCGATGGCCATCTCGTCGGGAAGATAGGCGTCAATGATGCCCGTGACCCGCTCAAAGATATGCCCCAGCTTGAGGTAAGCGTCGGGAAAGCGGCGCAAGTCAATGACTCCCATGGTCATCATCTCGGCCTTTCCGTCCACGACCCGGAGCAGTCCGTAGCCCATAATGTTGGTTCCGGGGTCGATACCCAGTATTATCTTCTCCATAAATCAACGGCAAAAGTACAAATAATTATCAAGAAACGCACAAGAAAGCAGCCGTTTGCAAGGCGCAACCGGGGCGTTTGTCAACGCAGGTGCCGCCCCCGGTTTCGCAAAGGCACCGTTTGCGTATCGTAAACACGGCATTTACGAGTCGTAAGTGCGGCATTTACGACCATTAAACGGGCGGTTTACGACCCTTAAACGGGCGGTTTGTGCAAGCAACTGTGCGTCAACGGCTTGCAGAACTGCCTCAAAAAGGGCGGCAAGGGCGGCAAAAAGGAGTGGAAAACCGCTCGCTTTCGGATTTTATTTCATACATTTGCATGATTAAAAACAACGCTATTCTATATGGAATACAAGGAAACGGACATCAAAGGGGTGTATATAATAGAACCGCGCGTGTTCAATGACGCGCGCGGATACTTCTTTGAGGCATGGAAAAAGGACGAGTTTGAAGAGAAAATCGGCAAGGTTGACTTCGTTCAGGACAACGAATCGAAGTCGAGTTACGGCGTTCTGCGCGGCCTGCACTACCAGAAAGGGGAGTTTTCACAGGCAAAGCTGGTGCGCGTGATAAAGGGTAAGGTGTATGACGTGGCCGTTGACCTGCGCAAAAGCAGCCCCACGTTCGGCAGATATGTCGGCGTTGAACTGAGCGAAGACAACAAGCGGCAGTTCTTTATACCGCGCGGATTTGCCCACGGGTTCGTGGTGTTGAGCGAAGAGGCCGTGTTCACATACAAGGTGGACAACGTATATGCACCGCAACACGAGGCGAGCATCCGCTTCGACGACGCCTGTCTGGGCATAGACTGGCCGATTGACACCAAGGACGTGCTCACCAGCGAGAAAGACCTCAAGGGTTGTTCGCTCAGAGAGGCCGAGGCGTTCGACAATATGTAGCCCCGGCGGAGCGGAACCCGCAGGGAAAGCTCCGGGAACAGTAACGAACAGAATATCAGTACGATGAACATAGCCATTGTAGGAACAGGATATGTGGGTCTGGTGTCGGGCACTTGCTTTGCCGATACCGGCGCAGTAGTGACGTGTGTCGATGTGGACGCGGCCAAGATAGAGCGGCTCAAGAGGGGCGAGATACCCATCTACGAACCGGGACTGGACGAGCTGGTGGTGAAAAACGTCAAGGCCGGAAGGCTGAAGTTCACCACTGACCTCGCCGAAGTGCTCAACGAGCAGGAGATAGTGTTCTCCGCAGTAGGCACACCTCCCGATGAAGACGGCAGCGCAGACCTCAAATACGTGCTGCAAGTGGCCAAGACCATAGGCGAAAACCTTAACCGCTACATCGTAGTCGTCACGAAAAGCACCGTTCCCGTAGGCACTGCCCGCAAGGTAAGGCACACCATACAGGCTGAACTCGACCGCCGTGGGGTTGACATCAAGTTTGATGTGGCCAGCAACCCGGAGTTTCTCAAGGAGGGAAACGCCATCAAGGACTTCATGTCGCCCGACCGGGTGGTCGTGGGAGTGGAGAGCGAGCAGGCAAAGAAGGTGCTTACCAAACTGTACAAGCCCTTCCTGCTCAACAATTTCCGCGTGATTTTCATGGACATACCGTCGGCCGAGATGACAAAATACGCCGCCAACTCAATGCTCGCCACACGCATTTCGTTCATGAACGACATAGCCAACCTGTGCGAACGGGTGGGTGCCGACGTGAATATGGTCAGGGCGGGCATCGGATCCGACACCCGCATCGGGCGCAAGTTCCTCTATGCCGGCTGCGGCTACGGCGGTTCGTGTTTCCCGAAAGACGTGAAAGCTCTCATAAAGACGGCAGACGACAACGGCTACCCGATGGAAGTGCTGAAGGCAGTGGAGCGAGTGAACGAGAAACAGAAAGGCATACTGTTTGAAAAGCTGTGCCGCATTTATCCCAAAGAGAGCCTTAAAGGCAAGACAATAGCCCTGTGGGGACTGTCGTTCAAGCCGGAAACAGACGACATGAGGGAGAGTACCGCACTGGTAATGATACGGTTGCTGCTCGAAGCCGGCTGCACTGTGCGCGTGTATGACCCGGTGGCTATGGACGAATGTCGCCGCCGCATAGGTGACACGGTCACTTACAGCAACGACATGTACGACGCAGTGCTCAATGCCGATGCTTTGCTGCTGCTGACCGAGTGGAAAGAGTTCCGTCTTCCCGCGTGGGGAGTGATAAAGAAGGCCATGCTGCGCCCGTTAGTCATTGACGGACGCAACATATTCGATGCCGACGAACTGAAGGAAGACGGCTTTGAATACCACTGCATCGGCAAATGAAGCCTCAGAACCAACCGATGAGCGTCACAATACCGGCCGATGAGCCGCATTATACCATGAAGAAATCCATGACAAACCGATGTGTCTTGTGGACGGTGATGGCCGTTGCCGCATTACTTCTGGCCGCCTGTAAGGGCAAAAGCGGCGGAACGGCTGACGCAACGGAAGACATTGAGGCCAAAAAGATGCTGCAAGGCATCTGGAAAGACGGCGACACAGAGGAGGTAATGTTCAAGGTTGACGGCGACAGCATCGTCTATCCCGACCCGACAAGCCAGCCCGCACCGTTCAAAATCATGGGCGACACGCTCGTAATCGGTACGGACGGCAAGTACCCGATAGTGAGACGCTCGCCGCAAGTGCTGTGGTTCGAGAACCCCAACGGCGATGTCGTGAAGCTGAACAAGAGCAACGACAGCAGCGATGCGCTCGCCTTCACGCACGAAAACAGGCACACCGTACCAATAATAACCGAAGTTGTCAAGAAAGACACCGTGGTTATGTATGCCGGAGAACGCTACCACTGCTACATAGCCATAAACCCTACGAGATACAAGGTGGTGAATACCGCGTACAACCCCGACGGTGTTGCCGTTGACAACGTGTATTACGACAACATAATACACCTCAGCATCTACAAAGGCGGCGACAAACTGTACTCAAAGGACATAGACAAGCGGATGTACTCGCGCTTTGTACCCAAGCAAATCCTCTCCCAGTCGATACTAAGCGGCATGGAGTTCTACAAAACCGACAGCCGCGGCTTCCATTTCAACACGACTGTCTGCATCCCGGACAACGCCAGCTGCTATATGCTGGACACTTACGTCTCGCTGAAGGGGCAGTTGGCGATGGAACTCATCGAGTATTGACAAGCGAACGGGCTAACAGACAGTCTTTTGGGTGCGGTAAAAGCAGCCAAAGCAATGCTTTTATTCTCATATACGATAACTTTTACGAGGCAGTCCGTTGCTTTTATTCGCTTCTCCGGTCAAAATGCAGAGACCAGACCGCCGTCACTGCCGGCATATCTGCGCAACAAATCCTGCATGAACGCTGCACAGGCCATCCATAGACTTGAAATGGCGGGCAAGAACCTTTGCCGATAGTCTGTTAGTAGTCCTGTCTGTGCATCGGAAATGTCAGGAGGTAATATCCGAAGTTATCGGCAAATAGGTCAGACAATGCTTTACTCTGAGCACTTGCATATTATCCATTCTATTTTGTTGGCAAGCTCAGTTCCAAGCTACTCACAAATCATAACGTCAAACTATATTGATAGTGTATGAACGCTTATGTCGTTTGTACACAAACATAGATTGTTGAACTATTAAACAGATTGGCATTATGATTTACGGATATATCAGAGTAAGCAGTGACAAACAAACTGTTGAAAACCAGCGTTTCGAGATTAACAACTTCTGTGAACGGAACAAAATGCAAATAGATGGTTGGATTGAAGAAACCATCAGCGGAACGAAAGCGTACAACAAGCGAGAACTTGGCAAACTCCTCAAACGAGTAGAAAAGGGCGACCTCATCATCTGTGCCGAACTTTCGCGATTGGGACGTAACTTGTTTATGATAATGGAAATCTTGAACATTTGTATGACCAAAGAATGCCGTGTATGGACTATCAAGGACAACTATCGTTTGGGTGATGACATCCAAAGTAAGGTTCTTGCTTTTGCTTTCGGCTTATCTGCCGAGATAGAACGCAACCTAATCAGTCAGCGTACAAAAGAGGC
>CAVHML010000133.1:0-6895 GCA_963636905.1 bacterium | reverse complement strand
TGATTGTCGTGGCCTACGGTCAGCAGAAGAAATCGTCGTTCACCGGTTCGGCAGGAGTGGTAAATACCGACAAAATCTCAAACAGACAGGTGACCACAGTGGTCGATGCGCTGGAAGGACAGGTGGCCGGAGTACAAATGATAAAAACCTCTGGCGACCCGACTGCCACACCTACGATTCTCGTGCGCGGTATCAGCTCCATCAATGCCGGCACCGAGCCGCTGATAGTGGTTGACGGCTCGCCGTACTACGGCTCTTGGAGCGACATAAACCCGGCCGACGTGGCATCAATGACGGTGCTTAAGGATGCCGCAAGCAACGCCATGTATGGCGCACGCGGCGCAAACGGAGTGATTCTCATAACGACTAAGAACCCGCAGAAGGGCAACACCGTGATAACAGTGGATGCAAAATGGGGCGGCAACAGTCGTGCTTCGCAGACCTACGATGTGATTAGCAATCCTGGACAATACTACGAACAGTTCTACAAGGCACTGTATAACTACAATATAAACTCGCAACACATGACGGCAGCCAAGGCTCATGCCTCGGCAAACGAGCAAATGACAGGCGCAGTCGCCGATGGTGGACTCGGCTATCTGTGCTATGAGGTGCCGACAAACGAATATCTCATTGGTACAAACGGCAGGTTGAATCCGCATGCCACGCTCGGCAAGAAGGTGAGCTACAACGGAAAGGACTACACCATCATGCCCGACGATTGGGTGAAGGAAGCCTACCGCAATACACTGCGGCAGGAGTACAATATCAACATCAATGGCGGCAACGACGCAGCACAGGTGTATGCCTCGCTCGGCTATCTCGACGACCCCGGCATAGCCTACGGCTCGGCCTACAAACGCTATACCGCCAGGTTGAAGTCAACATATCAGGCCAAGGATTGGCTGAAGATAGGAGGTAACCTCAATTACGTGCACTCCAACACAGACTATGCCGGCACTTCGAGCGGAACAAGCACGTTCTACATTATTAATAGGATGGCACCTATATACCCTGTGTATATGCGTGACGGCAACGGAAACATTATTAATGACCAAAACGGCAAGATGTATGACTACGGAGATGGCAGCTTTGCCGGACTCATACGTCCTGTTCTCTCCATGCAGAATCCCTTGAAAGACGACCAGTTGCAGACAAACAACAATGTCAGCAACTCCATCTACCTGACGGGATTTGCCGACATAACGCCGCAAGTGGTCAAGGGACTGAAGCTGACCGTAAACGGTACGGTGAGCAACTACGAATACCGCAACACGGAAACCAGCCAGCCGTTCTACGGATGGGGGCTTAGCACATACCCCACAGGTGGCATAACCAAGAGGCACTACCGCTACTACACGGTGAACTTCCAGCAGTTGCTCAACTATGTGCGCTCGTTCGGCAACCACAACATGACGCTTCTGCTCGGCCATGAGAACTACCGGCAGACTGCAGAAAACCTTTATGCATCGCACAAGAACATGTTTTCGTACTTCGGAAACCACGAACTGAGCGGAGCAATCGAGGAGGAAAACTCGTCATCGTCACAGTCCAACTACAATACTGAGGGTTTCTTCTTCCGTGGAATGTACGACTACGATGGCAAGTACTTCGGTCAGGTGTCGTTCCGCCGCGACGCATCGTCACGGTTCGACCCTTCACACCGCTGGGGCAACTTCTTCTCGTTCGGCGGAGCATGGATTATCACCAAGGAAAAGTGGATGGAAGGTACAAAAGGGTGGCTTGACATGCTCAAACTCAAAGGTTCGTTTGGCCAGCAGGGTAACGATGACATAGGCAACTTCCATTATATGGACACCTATACCATAACAAACTCCAACAAAGAGCTTGGACTTACAATCTATAATATAGGAAACAAGAACATCACGTGGGAGACTAACACCAACGTAAACGTGGGTTTCGACTTTGAAATGCTGAAGAGCAGACTGCGCGGAAGCGTGGAATACTTCTACCGCAAGACCACTGACATGCTCAATTTTGTCAATGTGCCGCTGTCAGACGGCTATGCAGGTTACTGGGACAACGTGGGTGACATGGTAAACAAGGGCATCGAGCTTGACTTGACGTTCGACCCGATACACACAAACGACCTGCTTTGGAGCGTGAACCTCAACGCCACGCACTACAAGAACGAGATTACCTATCTCTATGAGGACAACAAAAACAACACACTTGACGGACATCCGGGTTACGCATCGACCTCCCAGTTCTACGGAGAGGGACTTCCGATATACACATGGAGACTGAAAAAGTATGCCGGAGTTGACGCTAACGGCGAGTCAACGTGGTACATGACCAACGAAGACGGCAGCCTTACGCCCACAGGCGACTACAATTCAGCCGACTACTACGCCTGCGGCTCGCCCCAGCCCGACCTCTACGGTGGCTTCGGCACGAGCCTGGAGTACAAAGGCTTCGACTTCGCCGTCAATTTTACCTACTCTCTCGGCGGAAAGGTCTATGACAGCAACTACCAGACGCTCATGGCCTCGCCTTCAACAAGCACCTTAGGACAGGGATTCCACAAGGATGTGCTCAACGCATGGTCGGAAACCAACACAGGAAGCAGCATCCCACGCTGGCAATACAACGACACTTACGCCAACGCCACGTCAGACAGATTCCTTATCAGCGGCAGTTACCTCAACCTCCAGAGCATTAACATCGGCTATACGTTACCTAAGGCATGGACAATGGCCGCCGGGATAACGAAAGTGCGCGTGTATGCAGCAGCAGACAACGTGTATCTGTGGACGAAACGCAAGGGTCTCGACCCGAGAACGAGCTATACAGGCGTTCCCGCCACGGAACAATACTCTTTCGTGCGCACCATTTCCGGAGGCATAACACTGCAGTTCTAACCCCAAAAAACAAGAGGACAAACGCAATGAACAGTATATTCAGGAAGACTATGATATGGCTGTCGGTTTCGTCGGCAGTGCTTTTCAACTACAGTTGTATAGAGGAAGTGCAGCCTACAGACTACGCTTCCGGAGAGCAGATAGAGCAGTCATCAAATGCGCAGGAGGCTTTGCTCAACGGACTCGTGTCGTTTATGGTGGCCTACGACACCTACGGCACCAGCGGCGGCGCCAACGACTGGGGCTATCCCTGCCAGATGGTCATGCGCGACGTTATGATAGAGGACTTCCCGGTAACGTTTACGAAGGGCAACTACGACTATTTCACGGTGTATGAAGAGGGGACAGACCTCAGATACAATAACGAGGGCTACTTCTACTATGCCCAAATCGCCCACAATGCCAACAATATAATCAAGGCATGTGACACGTTTGACGGCACAACTGATACTGACGAGAACGCTACAGACAGCGCCATGGTCTATGCGGGCATTGGTTACGCATATAGGGCACTGGCCTATTTCGACATGGCACGCCTGTATGAGTTCAAGCGCACGGGCTTTGCCGACCTTGATGCCAAGGCTTCAAAGGTGTGGGGGCTTACTGTTCCCATCGTAACAGAGAAGACCGGGCTTGAAGAGTCGAAGCATAACCCTCGCGCACCGTTCTATACAATGTACAGGTTCATACTCTCTGACCTTAATAAGGCCGAGGCTTATCTTAAGAACTACGCCCGTTCCGGCAAGGAACGTCCCGATGCAAGTGTGGTAAAGGCACTGAAGGCACGCTTCTGGCTGGAGCTTGCCACTCGCTTCGATAAGTCTCAGGACGACCTTACCGCCCAGTTGGCGCATGAAAACGACGAGGACGGTTACGCCGCATTGGGCATCTCTTCGGCCGCAGAGTGCTACGAAAAGGCTCTCAACTATGCGCAGGAAGTGATAGCAAGCGGCTATTCGCCTGTGACAAAGGAGCAGTGGTACGACAAGACCACGGGCTTCAATACCGCCAACCAGGCATGGATATGGATGGCAAAGATAGGTACGAAGGAGCAGCTGTCGGGCTATTACTATTACTCATGGATGGGTACGCTCAACAACGAGGGCGATTATACCCTCGGCAACTACGGCACCTATCGTTGCATAGGCAAGGCTCTGTTCGACAAGATACCCGACTGTGACTGGCGAAAGACCTCTTGGGTGGCTCCTGCCGATACGAACAAGACCGAAGTTCCGGCCAAATACAGCACGCTAATAACCGGAGACAAGTGGAAAGACCTGCCTCCCTACGTCGGTCTGAAGTTCCATACGGGCGGCGGAAGCACCGATGACTACTATACAAGCCACATCTGCGATATACCCATGATACGGGTTGAGGAGATGTACTTCATTGCCGCTGAGGCCAAAGCCCACACTCAGGGACTGGCATCTGGCATAGCAGAACTTGAAAGTTTCGTCAACACTTACCGCTACACGGCGGATGAGAGCGGTGTTCTTACGCCCTACACCTGTCAGGCTGCCGACATGGACTCGTTCATCGACTCGCTTATGGTGCAGAAGCGCATAGAACTGTGGGGCGAAGGACTCGTCTATTTCGACTACAAGCGGCTCGGCCTCGCCATAACGCGCGACTACGAGGGTACAAACTTCTACAAGAACACCCGTCTCAACTCGCTTCCCGGCTATGTTGCGCCGTGGCTCAACTACTATCTGTCGGAATACGAGAACGCATACAACCCCTCTGTAATACTAAATCCCGATCCATCGGGCGTGGTGAAAGACGTGTCAACTTATGAGTAACTGGGCAATCTTGTATCTCCAACCATGAATTTTTGTACACTGGACTAAACATTATTATATATGAGACACAACATATTCAAGATAGCATACGGTCTGTTTGCGGCAATGGCCTTTACGGCTTGCAGCAATGATGACAGTTTTCATCCGGGCGAGGATGTGGCGGAAGGCGTAGTCGGAGCGTTCTTCGACAAGAGCAACGCAACTGACTTCTCGTTTGAAACAGAAGACCCGCTCGACAGCATTGTCCTCAAGGTTGACCGTACTGACAGTACCTCATACGCCAAGGTGCCGTTGAAAGTAACGTGCGACACTACAGCCATAAGCGTTCCTGACACCGTAGTCTTTGAGGCCGGCAAGTCACAGACAGACTTGATTGTCAGAATTGACAGGGGGCTGTACACCGACATACCCTATTCCTTCACCATAGAAATAGACCCCGCCAGCATAAGTCCCTATGCCGCCGGACTGCCAGTCTATACGGCTTCTATACTTAAAGGCAATCCTTGGAAGGTGATAGCCAAGGATGCCGCGTTCTATTTCGATGCTTCCTCGCCACTGCCCACTATGTATTCGGATATATGCCAGTACAAAAAAGAGAACCGCTTCCGCATTAACAACTTCATGGGCTCGGGTACCGACCTTGAGTTCACGCTTACAGGAGACTTCGATGGTTCTGATATAAACACATACGCCGGCGAGTTTGCATGGAACGCCGACCAAGTGTATCACGATGACAATGGCTACGACTACATTTACGCCACCGACGAGAACGGAGAATTTACTTACGACTGGACGATTGACGGTTGTGACGTTGGCATCAATGCCTTTGCCGCCTATATGGGGGCGTGGAGCTACATCGTGTTTGACAAGCAGGACGAGGCAGAGGGCAACAGAAACTATCTCTACTTCTATGGCTTCTGCGATCTTGACAATGGTAATGCCATAAACGCCTACTTCTACGGAGTCTGGTAGCGGCCTTGCAAAGAAGCGAAGACTTGTGTGACAAAAGAGAAACACGTTTAACATATTAAAAACATTCAGCTTATGAAAAAGAGATTTACTTTAGCAGCTTTGGCAGCGGCTTGCTGCCTTGTTTCAAACGCAGGCGGCTACTCCGTTGAGTCCCTGGTTGGTTCGTATACAGCCAGTGCTTCTGGCTGGGAAGCTGTGACTGACTACACGGAATGGAAAGCTCTCAGCACAGGACACGAAGTAACAATTGAGAAAGTTGACGACAAGACGGTTACCATCTCAAACCTTTTGGGCTTTAATCAGTCTCTTACGGCCACATTAGATGTGAATACAAAGACCGTAACCATAGAACCGCAGACATACTACAAGTGGTACACCTTCGCTGACTCAACCGATGTGGCAAAGGGAGTTGTGGGGACAATAGACAACAGCGGTGCCGTCAAGTTCACTAACTTCAACGCTTGGTACAACGGATACAAATACTTCTATACAGGAGCAGAGGTGACGCTTGTGAAAAACCAGCTTGGTACGCTGGAGTGGACGGTGGATGGTACACTCACATACACCAATGACGAAACGGGTGAGGCTTACCATACCGCTACAACCAAGCTATCAAAGTACACAGGTGCTACAAGGTATGACTATGTGCTGGCTTTTGACGGTGCAGACGCTTCACCTGCCGACGTGAAGATCAAGGTGTATGACGATGGAGACTCCATTGTTGTGACCAACGGCTATCAGACACCAGGCTATGACGGCGGTTACTTCTACTATACCTACGATGACGGCTATTGTATCTGGCTTGAAGGCAATACTGAAGCTTCTTATCTCAAGGGCGACAAGGACGGAGGCACACTCTCAATGCAGTGCTATGACTATACATCAGCAGAAGACGAAGAAGGCACAACAGGCAAACTCATCTTCACATGGGGCACTTCTGGCATAAAGAAGATTGCTGCCGATAAGGCCAACGCTCCCATTTATGACCTCATGGGACGCAAGGTGAGTGCTCCGAAGGCCGGTCTCTACATCCAGAACGGCAAGAAGTTTGTGGTGAAGTAGTAACTTGCGGCAACGCAAAGAGTGGCTGTTAACGCCATGAAACCCAAATGATATGACATGAACAAGGCGTTCATAATACCTTTATATCTGCTCCTTTTGTCAGTCAACGCGGCCAGTCAAGGCCACGGAGAAGCTGCAAAAGGAGCAGTTTCTTTTTGCCTTTCCGCCAAAGATACGGCG
>CAVHML010000132.1:0-6940 GCA_963636905.1 bacterium | reverse complement strand
AGTGAAGAGTGAAGAACGAAGAGTGAAGAACGAAGAGTGAAGAACGAAGAGTGAAGAACGAAGAGTGAAGAACGAAGAGTGAAGAACGAAGAGTGAAGAACGAAGAGTGAAGAACGAAGAGTGAAGAGTGAAGAGTGAAGAACGAAGAGTGAAGAGTGAAGAGTGAAGAACGAAGAGTGAAGAGTGAGCAAGTATGCTCCTGTGCTGCCTGTGCGGCATCTTCGAAGCCGGCATTGGCACAGACATTCACACCCCACGTTCCGCTGACGCTGCACGTGGGGTTACTGAGGTGCGGCCTCTTCGAGGCCAAGATGGCAAAGACAGTATCCACGAATTTAACGGAAGAACCAAAGAAAGGACATTTGGCGGGAACATTCGGGGGCAAAGGGGACGTTTATTTGGGAGTTTATGCGTAAATTTGCAGTTGTGGCGGACAGGAACTGTGGTTTCTGCCGCCTATATACCTATATTATATATCATACATTCCTTGTATTGCAGATACCTATATTATATATGAGACAAAAGACTGACTGCTTCATCACGTGCGGGACTTGCGCCGATGCGGAGGCACTGGTTGCCACGCTTAGGGACAGCAATTCCGTAGGCCGGATACACCTGATAGTTTCGGAAAACAGCCGGGACGGGGAGGACAAGCTGCCCGACGGATGCCGGAAAATAGTGGCCGACAGACCGGCAAGCAGCGCAACGATGGCCAGTATAGCGGAGAGTGCCGTGGCGGAATATGCCCTGTTGGTGACCAAACCCGTGCAGATAACCCTCGGCGAGACCGCCATTGAGCGGCTGTTGCGCACGGCTGAAGACTCCGGGGCGGCACTCGTGTATGCCGACCGGTGTACTGTGACCGGCGGAGTGCGCACTCCGCACCCCACAATCGACTATCAGGAGGGGAGCATACGCGACGATTTCGATTTCGGTTCGGTGCTCCTTGTCAGGACAAGTCTGCTCCACGAATATATAACTCAAGAAGCCCTTGCCAACTACCGCTACGCCGGACTGTACGACCTGCGCCTCTTCCTCAGCCGCAAGGGGCGCATTTTCCACCTCAACGAGTGCCTCTACACCGAGGAAGAGACCGACACAAGGGCAAGCGGAGAGCGACAATTCGACTACGTGAACCCCAGTAACCGCGAGGTACAGGTGGAGATGGAACAGGCAGCCACGGCACATCTGGAGGCCATCGGGGCGCGCATCGACACGTCGCACTACCACTCGCCCGACTTCGACGAGCAGGATTTCGACACGGAAGCGTCGGTTGTCATACCCGTAAGGAACAGGGAAAAGACCATAATGGATGCCGTGGAGAGCGCACTGGGGCAGGTGGCGGACTTCAAGTTCAACGTTATCGTGGTGGACAACCACTCCACAGACCGCACAACGGAACTGTTGCAAGGCATAAGCGACGCACGCCTAATACACATAGTGCCCGAACGCACCGACTTAGGCATAGGCGGATGCTGGAATACCGCCGTGAACGACAGCCGCTGCGGCCGCTTTGCCGTGCAGCTGGACAGCGATGACCTGTACAGTTCGCCCCATACGCTGCAGACAATCGTTAGCACTTTCCGCAAGCAAAAGGCCGCCATGGTGGTCGGGTCATACCGTATGTGCGACTTCAACCTCAACACTTTGCCGCCGGGACTCATCGCCCACAAGGAGTGGACAGACGAGAACGGAGCCAACAACGCACTGCGCATCAACGGTCTGGGGGCACCCCGCGCCTTCTTTACACCCCTGCTAAGACAGATACAGCTGCCCAACACGAGCTACGGAGAGGACTATGCGCTGGGCTTAATCTTCTCCCGGCACTACCGAATAGGCCGCATTTACGACGAATTGTACCTCTGCCGCCGCTGGCAAGGCAATAGCGACGCAGCCCTTTCGGTGGAGAAAGTGAACGCCAACAACCTCTACAAGGACCGTCTGCGCACGCTTGAGATAGAGGCACGCCGCCGGATGCTCGCCGGAAAGGCCGACCCGACGGACGGCGACGCACTGTCGCGCTTCTTCAACCGCCAACTGGAGACATGGCCGGAGGCTCGCACCCGATACAGAGACCTGCAGGATGTGGAGACCAAAGAGCTGAACTGCGACACGATAACGCTGCTCGCACAGTTCAATCCTGCACGCATTGCATCGACAGGAGCGAGTATTGACAGGCAGTCGATAGCCCAAAGGCCGTGCTTCCTCTGTGCCGCCAACCGTCCCAAGGGGCAGTTGAGGAAGGCCGCCGGCACGCATCACGAGCTGTTAGTCAACCCCTACCCCATACTGCCCGTACACTTCACCATACCAACACTGCGACATGAGCCGCAGAGGATATGCGGAGGCAGCGGCAATCTGGCCGAGATATACCGGCTGTTGGAGGCTTGGCCGCAGCTGACCGTGTTCTACAACGGCCCCCACTGCGGTGCTTCGGCTCCCGACCACGCCCATCTGCAAGCCGGAACGAGCGGACTGCTGCCCTTGCAACAGCACTGGCAGAGGCTGTCACGCAACCTGACAGAGGTGGTGAAGTGTGGCGATGACGAGGGTATCTGGAGCATTGACGACTATCCGTGCGCCGCCCTGCTGATAAAAAGCCGTGGGGCTGACACCGGCACAAGGCTGTTCGCCCAACTATATAACGCCCTTCCGCAACCCGCCGACGAGCCGGAACCTATGCTTAACATAGTGGCCTGGCGCAGCGGAGAGAGCTGTCTGGCAGTGGTATTCCCGCGCCGCAAGCACCGTCCCTCGTGCTATGGGGCAGCGGGAGAGGCCGGTTTGCTGATAAGCCCCGGTGCACTCGACATGGCCGGACTGCTCATTACGCCGCGCAAGGAAGACTTCCTGCGACTGACAACCGACCGGGCTGTGGCTATACTGAGGGAGGTTTCGGTGACGGAAGAGGAAGCCTCGGCCATCATAACACGACTGAAACAGGCCGACAAAGACGACCACCACGCCTCGAAAAAGGGCAAGGAACCCGAAGTGTCGGTGGGCATTGTGAGCGGCAAGAGCATCAGGTTTGCCCTTAATTCGCCCTATTCGGCCAAGGGAGAAACCATAGAAGGCGAGCAAACAGTGGAGCTTAGCGAGGGCGGAATACTGTGGAGAGGCAACCAATATCGCGAACTGACGTTCACTCCCCAGCAGCCTGACGCTTCGTTCTCGCTGCATGACGTGACGATAGGGGTCAACTTCCACTGGGAAAGGCGCGAGACACAGGTGTTCAACGGTACGCTCCGCCTTGTGGTGGAGGCCGATATGATAACGGCAATAAACCTGTTGCCGGTAGAAAAGTACCTCATAAGCGTAATCTCAAGCGAGATGAAAGCCACCTCGTCAGCCGAGTTTCTCAAGGCTCACGCGGTCATTTCGCGCAGCTGGTTGCTGGCACAAATGGAGAAAAGGCGGCGCATGCACGACGGACAGAACGGCTTTTTCTCGTTCATAAAGCACGAAAACGAGATAATAAGGTGGTATGACCGTGAGGACCACACCATATTTGACGTGTGCGCAGACGACCACTGCCAACGCTATCAGGGCATAACGAAGGCAAGCAGCCGGCAAGTGGCCGACGCTGTGAGAGCCACTCGCGGACAAATATTGGCCTATGACGACGAGATATGCGACGCCCGCTTCAGCAAATGTTGCGGAGGTGTGACCGAGGAGTTCCAGTATTGCTGGGAAGACACGCCCAAGCCCTATCTGCTGGCGGTGCGTGACGGTACGGGAGCCATGCCCCATGACCTGACCAAAGAGGCCAACGCCGAGGAGTGGATACGTTCCGCACCCGACTCTTTCTGCAACACGAGCGACAGGAAGGTGCTGTCGCAGGTGCTCAACGACTACGATCAGGAGACGCCGGACTTCTATCGGTGGCACGTAAGCTACACCCAGGAGGAGCTTGCAGCCCTCATTAAGGAGAAGACAGGTACCGACTTCGGAGGTATAATAGACCTTGTGCCGGTGGAAAGGGGCAAGAGCGGCCGCATCTGCCGACTGAAGATAGTTGGCACAAAAGCCACGCTCACCATAGGCAAAGAGCTGGAAATAAGGCGCACACTGAGCAAGAGCCACCTTTACAGCAGTGCGTTTGTGGTGGACAAGGAAGGATTGAAGGACGGTATCCCGGAGCGTTTCACACTCACAGGAGCCGGTTGGGGTCACGGAGTGGGCCTCTGCCAGATAGGAGCTGCAGTGATGGGCGAGCAGGGATACGGCTACGACCGCATACTGCTGCACTACTACCGTGGCGCAGACATCAAGAAGCTATACATATAATATATATACGGCATTCGCAAACGGTGCTATTCAGCATATACAGACAATAAAGACAAGATGCAAAAGAACAGAAGTCCGTGGGCGTGGGTGCCCTCGCTATATTTCGCCGAAGGGCTGCCCTATGTGGCAGTGATGACAGTTTCGGTGACTATGTACAAGCGTTTGGGCATATCAAACACCGACATAGCCCTCTATACCGGCTGGCTCTACCTGCCGTGGGTAATCAAACCGCTGTGGAGTCCGTTCGTTGACATACTGAAAACCAAGCGGTGGTGGGTGCTCGCCATGCAGGTGGCACTCGCCATAGCCCTCGCCGGCATAGCGCTGACCATACCCTCAAGCATGTTTTTCAGGCTCACGCTGGGCTTTTTCTGGTTGGTTGCCTTCACCTCAGCCACCCACGACATAGCCGCAGACGGTTTCTATATGCACGCTCTCACGGAGCACCAACAGTCGTACAACGTGGGGATAAGGAGCACATTCTACCGCATTGCAACCGTGGTGGGCCAAGGTCTGCTCGTAATACTGGCCGGACACATAGAGACAAGCAGCGGAGGAAACATACCACTGGCCTGGACAACGGTGTTCGCCATACTGTCCGCATTCTTCCTCTTGGCTTCCATCTATCACAACTGGGCACTGCCCAAACCGCAGAGCGACCGCTCTGTGGGCGGAAGCGGTGCAGAGAGCATCTGGAAAGACTTTATCGCCACCTTCAAGAGTTTCTTCCAAAAGAAGCACATAGGCACGGCGCTGCTATTCATGCTGCTGTACAGGCTGCCCGAAGCGCAGCTTGTCAAACTGATAAGTCCCTTCCTACTCGACCCAACCGACAAGGGCGGACTCGGTCTCTCCACCGAAGAGGTGGGCTGGGTGTATGGTACGGTGGGCGTAATCGGCCTCACCGCCGGCGGCATCATCGGCGGTATTGCGGCGGCAACGGGCGGTTTGAAGAAGTGGCTCTGGCCTATGGCGTGGAGCATGTCGCTCACTTGCCTCACGTTTGTCTATCTCAGTCAGGTGCAAGACCACTCGCTGCTGACCGTCAACCTGTGCGTTTTCATTGAACAATTCGGCTATGGCTTCGGCTTTACCGCCTATATGCTCTACCTTATATACTTCTCTGAGGGCGAACACAAGACCTCCCACTACTCGATATGTACCGGGGTTATGGCTCTGGGAATGATGCTTCCGGGCATGGCTGCGGGCTGGATTCAGGAGACAATCGGCTATCAGAACTTCTTTATCTGGACGATGCTGTGCTGTCTGTGCACCATCGGCGTGTGTCTGTTCGTCAAGATAGACCCGCAATTCGGCAAGAAAAAGGACTGAAGACCACTACATAGGACTAAACAAACATACAGAATTACATTAAAAGCATGAACGGTAAAGGCACACAGGAGCACCATTCACGCACGGCAACAAGACCTGCGGCAAGCGGCCGGAAGGGCACACACCATCTGCGGTGGACGCTTTCGCTGGCCGTGGCCGGATGGTTTCCCGTGGCTTTGCTGCTCACTTCGATAGTGCTTTACAAGCGGCTCGGACTGGGAAACGACCAAATTGCCTACTACAGTTCGTGGCTTTTCCTGCCGTGGGTGCTCGCCCCGGCCATCGAAAGGCTCGTGCCGACATCGCTCAACAGCCGCAACGCCATCGTGACGATGGAGGTTCTCGCCAGTCTGTTTGCCATTGCCGTGGCCTCAAGCGTCATGTCGGAAGCCCCGCCCTCGACACTTGCCACTCTTTTCCTGCTGTCCGGCATGTGCGGAGTGGTACACAACGTGGAGGCAGCACGCCTTGCCGGAAGGCACAACGCCGGCACCGGCACCCGCAAACACGCCGCCATATATGCCGTAGCCCTATTTGTTGCGGTCACAACGTGCCACGGTCTGGCCGTCAGCTTTGCCAGTAACATGGAAGTACTGACCCGCAACGTAAGACATTCTTGGGAGTTTACGTTCTACATCCTTGCCGGTGTGATGGCCTTTCTCGCCATTCTGCACTGCGCAACGCTGCCCCCGGCTGACACGGAGCAAGAGGTTTCAGGCCGAAAAGCCGAGACTTCTGACCATAAAATCGACAGTTACGACAGGAAAAGCGATGATATTTCAGGCTATAAAACAACCGATTCACTGCCGCAAAGGCTGCTGAGAAGTATGCGGACAGCCCCTGCGGCGTGGATATCTGCCGCCTGCACCATGCTTTTCCTGCTGCCCGAAGGACTCACAATGCCCTCTTCCGTACTCTTTTTCATCGATGCCAGACACAACGGAGGCCTCGGTTTGTCGCCTACGGAGTACGGTCTGGCATGGGGAACGATAGGGCTTGCGGCCTTTACCCTAAGCCTTTTGATCGGCGAACGCCTCACATCACGGCTGAAACCAGGCCGTTGGATGTGGCTGATGGCACTTGCCGCAACCCTTCCCAATGCGTCCTACCTGTACCTAAGCTACGAGATGCCCACCGACATGGCCACAGTAAGTCTCTTCATCCTAATGCGTCAGGCTGTGGCGGGCTTCGGTCTGTCACTGTGTCTGCACGGTATGGCAACGGCAAACGGACAAATGAAGACATCAAACGGACAAACAACGACAACCGTCGGGCAGGTGAAACCGCCGAAAACGTACTTCCGCCGGGCGGCAATCATAGC
>CAVHML010000131.1:0-6985 GCA_963636905.1 bacterium | reverse complement strand
GAGCTTTTCGTTTACTATAGGTACAAGAACCCCATTGTCATAGTCGTGAAACTTCAGGTATGGAGGATTGCATACTATGCCGTCATACGTTTCATCCCACGCGGCAGTAATGTAATTCTCTTCCTTTAGAGTTATGCGATATTGACCGTTTGGAAAGTTTTCCTTTGCACAGGCGAGTATTTTCCCGTCAACATCATACCCAGTAACCCTTATATCTGTGTTTTTCCAGTACATGAACCGGCTAAACACACCCAATCCAAAGGCTGGTTCAAGGACATGCATACCGCTACAAGCATTACCCAGCACCCAATCGGTCATAAAGTCCGCTATCGCCTCTGGCGTAAAGAACTGGGCGAACTTCTTCCTGTGCGCAGCGTCAACCTTTGTGACGTATTCACTTTCCGTAATCATAAGCTGCACTCAAACAGAGAATCGAAGTTGCGTTTGTCAAGGATAGCCTCGCCACCTTCAAACTTTACATAAAACAGGAGCCTGCCTTTGTTCAATTCCCTTCTGACGCTGTGATGACCAGGTTCCTCTACCGTATGCGCCAAGCATACGCCATCTGCTGACGGTATTTTTATTGTTGTCTTGTTTTGGTTCTTGGTATCTTGTTCTACGAAATATTTAGACCTATAGGTCGTATTTTGCGGCAAAGTTCTTGTATTTCTTTCTTATATTCGGCTCTCATTGCTCTTGTCTTTGTGGTTATATATATTCAGGTTGCCGTTCCAGATCAATTTACAAGTACAACACCAAGGATGACAACGTGAAAGATGCCCCTTTGTATGGACATTTCCAAAACAAAAAAGCATCCTCCAAACTTATATTGTTCCATCGTTGCAGACCTGTCATGGCCTTGGCTATGGAAACTATCCCTCTTTTATAATGAGAACTATCCCTCTTTATAGCGGAACTATTCCTTGCTCTCCTGCTGGTCTATCGCCTTTATCTTCTCGCGCACAAGGTTCATTTCGTCCTTGAGCTTCTGCACTTTGCGGTTCATCTCCTCAATCAGGCTATTTCCCTTCTTGCTTGACGCATTGAGGAAGCCGAGGTTGTTCTCGTAGGTCTGCACGTCGTTCTTCAGAGCCTCGTATTGCCTCATCAGTTTGCCGCGCTCGCCGTCAAGCGAACCGTCGCCCTGTTCGGCTGCGTTCCTTATGCGGGTCTTGAAATCAGACAGTTTGCGGCGTGCCGCAGTTATGTTCAGCTCGCTGTACAGCTGGTCCAGCACCGCCCGGTAGGCTTCATACACCTTGTCCTTGTCCCTGAACGGCACGTGACCTACGGCGTTGTACTCGTCAACCAGTTTGTGTACGGTTTCCTGCACGTTCTCTCCGCCCTCGGCGGCCACGGTTTTGAGCCGGTCTATTATCTCCCTCTTCTTCTCAAGGTTGGCCTTTTCCTCGCTGCGCTGGCCGGATGTGGCGGCATTGCGTGCATCGAAGAATGCGTCACAGGCCGCACGGAAATCTGCCCAGAGCTGATCGCCCTGCTTTTTCGGCACGAAACCTATCGCCTTCCATTCCTTTTGCAGCGCTATGAGCTTCTCCGACGTTGATTTCCAGTCGGTGCTGTCTTTCAGGGCGTTTGCCTTTTCCACAAGCGCACGCTTCTTTTCGGCGTTTGACTTGAACGTTTCCTTCTGCTCTTTGTAGAACTCAGCCTTGCGGGTGAAGAAGTCATCGCAGGCCGAACGGAAGCGTTCGAATATCTTGACGTTCATTTTCTGCGGAGCGAAGCCTATCTTTTTCCATTCGGCCTGCACCTCCACAATCTGCTTGGTGTGCTTTTCCCAGTCGCCAGAGCCTTTGTTCTCCTCGGCAATTATGGACTCCACTTTCTCGCACAGTCCGGTCTTGCGCACGAGGTTGTCCTCTTCCTTGGCCTTTATCTCCTCGAAATGCTGCTGGTGACGCTTGTTTATCACCGTCGAAGCGGCCTTGAAGCGCGCCCAGATCTCCTCGCGCTGCTCCTTACCCACGGGACCTGTCTCGCGATAGTCCTGGTGCAGCTTCTGCAACTGGTGGAATGCGCTTATCACATCAGGCTCTTCAGCCAGTTTTTCCGCGGCCTCGCAGAGCTGTATCTTCTTCTCCAGATTCTTCTTGAAGTCGTATTCGCGGGCCTCGCTGTTCAGTTTGAGCAGGTCATAGAACTGTTCTACATACAACTGGTAGTTGCGCCACAGTTCGTTTGCCTTGGCCGGCGGCACGTTCTTTATCTCTTTCCACTGCTGTTGCAGCGACTTGAACTCCTGGAATGACTTGTTGGCGTCTTCAGGCGAGGTGACCATGCCCTTTATCTTCTCTATTATTTCGAGTTTTTTCTTGAGGTTGGCCTCCTTTTCCTCCTCCTGTTCCTTGAGCATCTTGGCGCGTTTCTCGCGGATAATGCCCATTTCAGCCTTGAATTTCTCCTCGTCTTCGTCGGGCATGACGGTGTATTCCTCCGGCTTTCCGCCGCCTTCAAGGTATGCTTTCATGCTGGCTTCGCGCTCGGCGGTGTGCAGTTTGTAGAAGGAAGTCTTGAGGTAATCCACCTCGTTCTTGTCGGGATTTTCGTCGCCATGGGCTATTTCCCTCACCCTTTCGAGTATCTCTTTCTTCGACGCATACACCTTTGGCTGCTCTGCGGGAGCCGGTTCTTCAGCCCCAGTCCCGGTCTCTGCCGCTGTTTCCGCTGCCTCTGCCGTTGTCTCCACAGCCTCTGCCGCAGCTTCTTCCGCCTTTGAAGCTTCCGCTTCGGCGGGTGCTTCAACGGTTCCGGCGGGTTCTCCTACAGTTTCGGCCTGAGTCTCCGGGGCGTTGGCTGCCGTTTCTTCCGTCTTGTTCAGCTCTTCAGCCATATCCGTTCCGAGGTTTTTTTCTTGCGAGTCCATCATATCAGATTTTGTTCGTGGTTGTTTTCTAAAACAATTCTTCGGCACAAACTTAATAAAAAATATCTTATTGGCCTAAGTGCACCGTGTTTTTTTGTCTTTTTTTGCCGTCAAATGAGTCTTTTGTGGCGGAACACCCACCAGAAAAGCCCCGATATGGCCACCGACAACACCATGGCTATGGCAAAGCCGTAGGGGCTTGTCTCCATGCCGTTTATCAGGTTCATGCCGAAAAGGCTGGCTATCAGCGTGGGGAACATCAGTATTATGGACACTGACGTGAGCGTTCGCATGACGGTATTCATGTTGTTGTTGATGATACTCGAATAGGTGTCCATCGTTGACTCAAGGATATCGGAGTATATGTTGGAGGTTTCCCTGGCCTGGGTCATCTCGATGTTGACGTCTTCTATAAGGTCTGCGTCCAGTTCGTCTATCTGTAGCTTGAATTTCAGCTTGGACAGCAATGTCTCGTTGCCCCGGATGGAGGTGACAAAGTACGTGAGCGAGTCCTGCAGACGGCTCAGTCCTATTAGCGACTCGTTGTTCACCTCGCGGTCAAGGTTGCGCTTGGCTTTCTCAATGAGGTTGTTTATCTGTTTCAGACGTTTCAGATACCACACGGCAGACGACAGAAACAGGCGGAAAATCATGTCAACGTAGTCCGTAAACCCCTCTCCCCGCTTCTGCTGATAGCTCACAAAGTCTATCATCATGTTGGTTTCATAGTAGCAGACCGTTATGGTTACGTCGCGTTTGTGTATGATTCCCAGCGGCACAGTGGTGTATGGAGTGCGCGAGCGTATTTCCTTTACGTATGGTATTCGTAGGATTATCAGCATCCAACCGTCGTCGTACTCGTATCGGGCACGCTCGTCGGTATCGCTTATGTCTGACAGAAAGTAGTCGGGAATGTGAAACCTGTCTTCAAGATTCTGGAGGTCTTCTTCTGTCGGGCAAGTCACTTGCACCCAGCAGTTGGGCTGCCACTCCTCCATAGCTTTCAGCCCACCGTTCGTATTCCAGTATGTTCTCATTAGCCAATCCTCCAAATAACGGCGGCGAGGGCTGGCTTTTGAGAGCATCCTCACCGCCTATCGTTTGAAAATATCCGCGTGATAGTCGTCCATATACTACATTTGTTGTTTTCTCGTGGTGCAAAGGTAGTGCTTTTTTGTTGTTATCGGCAATGTAAAGCCAAACATTTTCGAGAAACAACGCACCGCCGCTGCGGCAACACCCGGCGGTCTGCATTTCCCAAACAGGCCGTTTACGACTCCCAAACCGCCCGTTTACGCTCCGCAAACAGGCCGTTTGCGGAGCGTAACCCGGCGGTTTTTGCCAGCCAGCGTTTATTTTGGTGCGCACAAGTACTAAACTTTCCGTGTTCTGCGTTATATATAATAGGTTATGGGAAACAACGGTTACGGTCACATACTGAAATACACAGGACTGTTCGGAGGCGTGCAGGGGCTGGGCATCGCGCTCAATCTTGTGCGCAACAAGTTCGTTGCCGTGCTTCTCGGGCCGGCCGGCATGGGCCTGGTGTCCATCTACACCACGGCGATGAACTTCTTTTCGCAGGCAACCAACCTCGGCCTGTCGTTCAGTGCCGTGCGCCACCTGTCAGAAGCGTTCGGTCGCGGCGACCGTACAGCCATGGAGCGCACCGTAAGGGTGGTGCGCGGATGGGTAATGCTTACGGCTCTGGCCGGCATGCTGCTCTTTTTGCTTGCCTCACCGCTGCTCAGCCGGGTGTTTTCCATAGGCAACCACACCCTCGACTTCATGCTTCTCTCCCCCATGGTGGCCATGACGGCACTGACAGGCGGCGAGACTGCCATACTCAAGGCGTCGCGATGCCTGGGCAAACTGGCCGTGGTGCAGATAGGAACCGTTGCGGCTGCGCTCGTGGTGTCGGTGCCCCTCTACTGGAAATACGGCATGGGCGGCATCGTGCCCGTGCTCCTGCTCGTGGCACTGGCCACACTTGTGCTCACCGCACGTTGCTCCCTGCGGCTCTATCCCCTGCGTCTGCGCGGTGCCAAGGGGCTGTTGGGCGAGGGAATGGGCATGGTGCGCCTCGGCATAGCGTTCGTTCTGGCCGGCATAATGGGCAGCGGAGCCGAACTGGCCATACGCTCTTTCCTCAACGCATGGGGCTGTCTCGATGCCGTGGGACTGTATAACGCCGGCTATGTGCTCACCATAACCTACGCCGGCATGGTCTTTTCGGCCATGGAGACCGACTATTTCCCCCGTCTCTCGGCGGTCAACCACGACCGCGAGGCCGTCTGTCTGCTGGCCAACCGCCAGATGGAGGTGTCGCTCCTGCTCGTTTCGCCCATGCTTGCGCTGCTCATAGTGCTGCTGCCCGTGTTTGTTCCGCTGCTTTTCAGCGGCAGTTTCGTCCCGGCAGTGGCCATGGCACAGGCGGCAACGTTCTCCATGTACCTCAAGGCGGCCAGTCTGCCTGTGGCATACATAACGCTGGCCAAGGGCGACTCGTGCGCCTACTTCCTCCTGGAGTCCGCTTTCGACGTGGCAATGGTGGTCTTGGTTGTCGCCGGCTACCGCCTTTTCGGTCTCTGGGGCACGGGTGTGGCACTGTCGGCAGCCCACTTGTTCGACCTCATCATTGTCGTGGCCTATGCCAGTGTGCGCTACGGCTACCGTATGTCGCCCTCCGTAGTGCGCTACATGGCCGTCCAGTATCCGCTGGGGCTGCTTGTCTATGCCTTCACCGTGCTCAACTGGCCTCCGTATGTGGCCGTCGGCGGAAGTGCGGCAGCCGTTCTCGCCAGTGCGGGCGTGTCCCTATATATATTAATGTATAAGAAGACGTCGCTCTGGGCGGCTCTGAAACGCAAAATCCGCAACCATGGCTGAAGTGACCGTACTTGTGGCCGTACACGATGCGGCGCGTTACCTGCCCGAATGTCTCGACTCGCTGCTGCAACAGACACTGGCTGACATACAGATAGTGTGCGTTGACGACTGCTCGACCGACTCTTCGCCGGAAATACTCCGCGACTACGCCTCGCGCGACAGCCGCATAGAGGTGATAACCCTCGCCTCCAACCACGGCCAGGCATACGCCCGCAACCAGGGACTCAAGGCTGCAACGGGACGGTATGTGGCGTTTCTCGACAGCGACGACCGCTTTTCGCCCGACGCTCTGCAACAGGCAGTCAGTGTGTTTGCGGCCTTTCCGCAGACCGACTGCGTGCTCTTCAACGTGATGATGTGGCACTGCGGCGACGGCAAGCCCACAGTGCCCTACGCCATGCAGCCGTTTACGGCGCTCACAGGGCGCGAAGCGTTCGCCCTAAGCCTCGACTGGAACATCCACGGCATATACATAGCGCGCAAAACGCTCTACGACAGACATCCCTACGACGACAGTTGCCGCGCCTACAGCGACGACAACACCACCCTACTGCACTATCTGGACTCACGGGAGGTAAGGCTTTGCGGCGGCATATACTACTACCGGCAGCACGAAGGGTCGGTCACGCACAGTGCAACCGTGCGCCGCTACGACCACATACGCGCCAACGAGCACATGAGACACGAACTGTTGCGCCTCGGAGTGGGCTTCGACGTGCTGCGCCAATACGAGAATGTTAGGTGGAAAGTGCTCGTTGACACCTGCTTTTTCCACCATCTGCATGCCGGAGAGCTGCCCCGCTGCGACCGCAGATACGGCATCCGCGAGATACGGCGCATACGGAAAGGCATCGACAGGCGGCTGCTCGACCGCACTCTCTCACGCCATTTCGGCTACCGTCCCATGCCCTGCTGGCTGCTGTTCCGTGTTCAGGAGTGGCTCTACTTCACCCTTCGCGGCATCGTCGGGCGCAACAAGGAGGCGTAAACCGGCGGTATAGCCTCCGCACCCCAACCGCTTTGCATCATAGCAATGAAAGTTACGATGCGCAACCCCGTGCTTCTTTCGGCAAAATCCGTGCTTTTGCAAGTCCCTGACGGCCAGTTGCTTTCAAAAGTGCCCCGTTTACGCCTCGTAAACGGCCGGGTTAGCCACCGTAAACGGCCGGGTTACGGGTCAAAAACGGGCGGTTTACGATGTGGAAGCGGCAG
>CAVHML010000130.1:0-7094 GCA_963636905.1 bacterium | reverse complement strand
CACTCGGCAATACGAAAGCGTGCTTTCATTGCGCTCGCTTGCATTATTTTTGTAAAAAACAAGCGTTGCTTGGGCAAAAGGAAACAAGTTTTCGTGCCGCTCGTTTGCTTTGTTTTTGCAAAAGAGAGGCGTTACTTGGGAAAAAGTGGCGCGAAGAGACCATGAAGCAGGTGCGTTCAGGCGGTGGAAGAGGCCGGCGGCGTTCCTGAAGTAGAACACAAGAATGACAGAACAATGAACATCGGACAGAGAATTTATGAGGTCATGCGCGAAAAGGGGCGCTCTGCCGCCTGGCTGGCCTCGCAGATACCGTGCGAACGCTCCAATATATATAATGTGTTCCGCCGCAAGAGTGTGGGCGTTGACTTGCTTTTTATCTTTTCCTCATTGCTTCACCATGACTTTTTCGCCGAGTTGTCGCAGGAATGGCGGCAGCAGGAGGCGGCAAAAAACGCCGATGCGCCAAAGGAACGGCAGCGTTGCGTTTGATTTCCTGCGCATTGCGGCTGGCCTCCGGCGCACCGGCGATGGCGTAAGCTGGTGTTCGGACTTCCTTACAGCATGGCTTTATGCCCCTTTCTGCCTTACTCCCATGCGTGCCTCGACCACATTTATCACGTAGTCGCCCAGCTTTTCGCACTCACTTACTATGTCCATGTACATAGTACCTATCGCATAGGTATATTCATGGTTGTTCACGTCGTTGATGTTCTGGCTCTTCAGCTGGTTGCGGTAGTTGTTTATCTCATTTTCTATGTTGAATGAGCGGTTGGCATCGAAGTTTTCTTTGCGGCCAAGCAGCAGGGAATTCATCTGCGAAAGGCTGTCATCGGTAAGCTCGAACATCTGGTTGAGGTGCTCATACTGCTTCTCCGTGAAGTCTTCCTTGCCCGCCATCTTGCGGTTAATGGTGCGCGCAATGTTGTAACAGCTGTCTCCGATGCTCTCAAGTTCCGATATTTCGCGCAGCATGGCGCGTATTTTCGCCTTGGTTTCGTCGCTCAGATGGGCGTCACTCACGCTGTCGAGGTACTTGGCAATCTCTATTTCCATGTTGTCACTGATGCTTTCGTACTTCTCAATGCGTGTGAAGAGCTTGGTAAAGGCGGCGTCGTTCGTGATGCCAAGCAGCTCTCTGACGAAGCCAAACATCTTCTGTATGCGCTCGGCGAACGACTGTATTTCCTTCTGAGCCTCCAGTACTGACAGCTCAGGGGTCTTCATAATGGAGCTGCCCCCGATATATTGCAGGCGGAACTCTTCCTCATCGTCCTTGGCACGCGGCTTTATCATGTAGCAAACCAGCCGCTCTATCTGCGGGATGAACCAGATCAGTATGGCTGTGTTGCACAGATTGAAGGCCGTATGGAACGCTGCGAGCACCATGGACAGTTTGGTTGCGCTCAGCGAACCGTGCACTGTCGGGTCGTAATGCACCATGCTGCACACCATATTTACGAATGGATAGAACAGGCAAAGCACCCATATCACTCCGAAAACGTTGAACACAAGGTGGCTCATGGCCGCCCTTCTGGCCTGTACGTTGGCTCCCAGCGCGGCCAGGTTGGCGGTCAGCGTGGTGCCGATGTTCTCTCCCATCACCAGAGCGATGCCCAAATAGATGGGCAACACGCCGCTTGAGCACAGCACCATGGTGATTGCCATGAGCGCAGCCGACGACTGGAGTATGCAGGTGAGTATGGTTCCGATGCCCAAGAAAGCAAGTATCGTCACGTAACTCTGCGCGTCCCACGAGCTGAAGAATGCCACAAGCCCCCGGTTGTGCCCCAGATCCATCTCGTTGCCGGTGGCACTGAGCATCGCAAGTGCGTAGAACATGAACGCTATGCCGAACAGGAAGTCGCCCGTATAGCGGTGTTTGCGCGTGTAGATGAGCAGTATGGCGAGCACGAAGGCCGGATATACGACATTGGTGAAGTTGAACGAGAAGCCCAAACTCATTATCCATGCAGTGAGAGTCGTGCCTATGTTTGCTCCCATGATTACGGATATGGCTTGGGCGAGGGTGAGTAGTCCGGCGTTAACGAACGACACTGTCATCACCGTTGTTGCCGTTGACGACTGTACGGAGGCGGTTACGAACAGGCCGGTGAGCATTCCCGTGAAGCGGTTCTTGGTCATTGTGCCCAGAATGTGGCGCAGTTGCGATCCTGCCATCTTCTGTAACGCCTCGCTCATCACCTTCATACCGTAGATAAGCAGTGCCAATGCTCCGATAACCTTAAAAAATATCCAAATCGACATATTTATTTATAATTGTTTATGCTGCTTTTTACATTGTCGGAAAAAGGGAGTAACTTTACGTCAGTAAACCCATTAACTGTAACAACAATGGAACATGTAATACAAATACGGTGCAAAAATAACAAAAAAACCAAAAACATACGCATCGGAAGTACACTTTCTGAAATTTTCAGGGAGTTCGGTCTTGACATGGAATACGGCCCTGTGGGGGCGAAAGTGAACAACAAAGAGGTGGGAATGCACTTCCGCGTGTATCACAGCAAGGACGTTGAGTTCCTCGATCTGCACTCTCTGTCGGGTCAGCGCACCTACATCCGCACCCTTTTCTTCGTGCTTTGCAAGGCCGTACACGACCTTTATCCCGACGGAAAGGTTTGCATTGACATTCCCGTCTCCAACGGTTACTACTGCGATATGGGCATCGGGCACCCTGTAACCGAGGAGGATGCCAGTCGCATCAGGGCGCGTATGCAGGAGATAATCGACGCCCGGCTGCCCATAAGGCGGCACGAGTGTCCCACCGAAGAGGCCATAGGGCTGTTTGAGGCGATGGGTCACGACACGAAAGTGAAGCTCCTGAAGAGCATAGGCACGCTCTATACCACCTATTATGATATAGACGGCTACTGCGACTACTACTACAGCTCGCTCCTGACTAACACTTCCGAACTGAAACTGTTCGGACTGGAGCGCATGTACGACGGGCTTCTGCTGCGCATACCGTCAACCGAAGACCCGTCAAGGCTCGTTCCGAAGGTGAAACAGGACAAGATGTTCGACATATTCCAGGAACATCACCACTGGCAGTCGCTGCTTGGGCTGCGCACAATAGGCGACTTGAACGACGCGGTAGATAAGGATATGGCCACTCCGTTGATTAATTTGTCGGAGGCACTGCAGGAGAAAAAGATTGCAAAGATAGCCGACACGATAGCAGCACGGCGCGATGAGGTGCGCATGGTGCTCATTGCAGGCCCCTCGTCGAGCGGTAAGACCACCACATGCAAGCGTCTGTCGATACAACTCCTCGCAAGCGGACTCCGCCCCGTGCCGGTTTCGCTCGACGACTACTTCGTTGACCGCGACAAGACGCCCAAGGACGACAACGGCGACTACGACTTCGAGAGCCTGTATGCCCTCAACCTGCCGCTGCTGAACGCACAGATGAACGCTCTCTTTGCCGGTGAGGAGGTGGAACTGCCCAAGTACAACTTCCAGACCGGGCTTAGCGAGCGCAGCGGCCGCCGCTTAAAGCTTGGCAAAGACGACATCCTTGTGGTGGAAGGCATACATGCGCTCAACCCGGAGCTTACTTCGCAGGTGCCCGACAGCCGGATATTCCGCGTATATGCCTCGGCTCTGACCACCATACTTATAGATGCGCACAACTATGTGCCCACTACCGACAACAGACTGCTGCGCCGCATCATCCGGGACTACAAGTACCGGGGCGTGAGTGCGCGGGAAACGATACGCCGGTGGCCGTCTGTGCGCGAGGGAGAGAAGAGATGGATATTTCCCTACCAGGAAAACGCCGACGCAATGTTCAACACAGCCATGCTGTTCGAGCTTGCCGTGATCAAGAGTCAGGCAGAGCCGCTGCTCGAACTGGTGCCTGAGAACTGCGAGGAGTACAGTGAGGCCTGCCGTCTGCTGAAGTTCTTGAAGTATTTCCGCCCCATACCGTACAAAACCGTGCCGCAGACATCGCTGTTGCGCGAGTTTTTGGGCGGCAGCTCGTTCAAGTATTAGGCGCAAGTCCGCACTTTGCGCCCGGAAAAAGTCGGGCTGCGGGGCGCAAACGGACGGTTGGCAACCGTAAGGCGGCTGTTCGGATGAAACAAACGGCCTGTTTGTGATGTGTAAATGCCGTGTTTACGACCCGTAAACGGTACATTTACGACTCGCAAACAGGCCGTTTTCATTCCGTAACCGAAAGCCTTGGTTTCGCTTAGGCATTGACATTAGGACGCTTAATATACGCAAAACTGCAAGCAAAGACGATGCTTTTGCTTGCAGTTTTGTTCCTTTGTGCGGCTCGGTTGCCGCCTTGCGCAGCGCAAAGGGGCGCTACATGTAGCCCAGCCAGCGCAGTATGTCGTTGAGATTGGCCACTACCATGAGCAAAATCAGTATGCCGAAGCCCAGATACTCGGCGTACAGCATGAACTTTTCGCTCGGTTTGCGGCGCGTAACCATCTCGTAGAGCAGGAACAGCACGTGCCCTCCGTCGAGCGCAGGGATGGGCAGGATGTTCATAAACGCAAGGATTATGCTCAGGAAAGCGGTCATCTTCCAGAACATATACCAGTCCCACGTGGGCGGAAACAGGCTGCCTATGGCTCCGAAACCGCCCAGTGACTTGGCTCCGTCGGCGGTGAAAACATACTTCAAGTCGTCAACATAGCCGGCCAGAACGTTCACTCCGTACTTGATACCTGCCGGGAAACTCTCGAAAAAGCCGTACTCCTTGGTCACCGGCTCGTACATCTGCACCAGCGATTGCGGCGCGAAACCGAGCTTAAGGTCGGCTGACAGCACCACCGGCACGGTGTCGCGCACAGCCTCTTTGCCGCTTCTTTCCACCACAACGGTGGCCTTGCGCACCTTCATGCTGTCGCTTGCAGTAGTTGCAGTGGCCATTACGTCGGCGAGTTTGGCCGTTTCAAAGGTAAAATCGTTCCACGATGCCACCGCTTTCCCGTTGATTGCCACTATGCGGTCGCCGCGTTTCATGCCCGCCTTTGCCGCCGCCGAGGCCGGGATAACGCTGTCTATCACCGACGGAATGAGCGGTCTGACAAACGCAGGTTCGGCCTTCAGCATTTCCAGAAGGTTCAGTTCGCCGGGCAGAGTGATGCTCATGGGCTTGCCGGAGCGCACTATGTCAACCCGCTTAGCCTCGGATATGCTCCTGTAAAGGTCGGCATCGAACGTCTTGAAGCGCACCTTGTCTGTCCCGACGAGAATGTCCCCGTCGCGGAAACCGTAGCCTTTCGCCTCCTGATTGAACGCCATACCGTGCGTCATGCCGCTGACCGGGATGTAAGAATCGCCCCAATGGAACAGTATCATGGAGTAGATAAACAGCGCAAGCAGGAAGTTGACGAGCACACCTCCTATCATTACGAGCAGTCTCTGCCACGCCGGCTTGGAGCGGAACTCCCATTCCTGTGCCGGTTGCTTCATCTGTTCGGTGTCAAAGCTCTCGTCTATCATGCCCGAAATCTTGCAATAGCCGCCCAAAGGCAGCCATCCCACACCGTAAGTGGTGTGGCTCTTCTTCGGTTTGAACTCGAACAGGTGGAACCAAGGGTCGAAAAAGAGGTAGAACTTCTCCACTCTTATGCCGAAAAGCCTTGCGAAAAAGAAGTGGCCGCCCTCGTGGAGCAGCACAAGTAGGGATATTGCGAGCATGAACTGCAACACCCTGATCAAGAAAATCTCCATTTTGTTGTCTTGTTTGTTTCGTTATCGTTTGCCGTCATGGCTGTCTGTATCGTGTGGTGCGCGCCTCTGTGTATGCCGGTGCGCACCTTTCCTTATGCTTTCTCTGTCATTCCCGTGGCTCGTGTCCCTGTTTTCCTCACGCGTTTGCCATCATTTCGGCGGCTATCTGCCGCGCTTCGCGGTCGGAAGCCACGTATGTGTCGTAAGAAGGCGAGGGGTCGAAGGTGGCCTTGGCCATGGTTTTCTCTATTATGTCGGCCATCTGCATGAAGCCGCAGCGGTCTTCGAGGAAGCCGCGGTTGACTATTTCGTTGGCCGCATTGACTATACACGGCATGTTACCGCCCCGGTTGATGGCTTCAAAGGCCAGTGCGAGGCAGCGGAACTTGGCGGTGTCGGGGCGGAAGAACTCGAGCGGCTGCTTGAAAAGGTCGAGCCTTTCGGTGGAAAGCGGCAGCCTTTCGGGGTAGGAGAGGGCATACTGTATCGGCAACCGCATGTCCGGCGTGCCCAGCTGTGCCTTTACCGCACCGTCCTTGAACTGTACGGCGCTGTGAACGATTGACTGGGGATGCACAAGTACCTCGATTTTGTCCGGGGAAACGCCGAACAGCCACTTGGCTTCGATTACTTCAAAGCCCTTGTTCATCATGGTTGCGCTGTCTATGGTTATCTTTGCGCCCATGTCCCAGGTCGGGTGGTGCAGTGCGTCGGCGCGGGTTACGGTGGCCAGACGGTCGGCCGGCAGGTTGCGGAACGGCCCTCCGCTGGCGGTAAGCAACAGTTTCTCTATCTCGGAGTGCTCTCCTGCGAGGCACTGGAAGATGGCTGAGTGTTCGCTGTCAACGGGTATTATGGCGGAACGGTACTCTTCGGCCAGCCTGCATATAAGCTCTCCGGCCACAACGAGGGTCTCCTTGTTGGCCAGACAGACGGTCTTGTGTGCCTTGATGGCGTGGATGGTGGGCGAAAGTCCTGCAAATCCGACCATTGCAGTGAGCACTGCGTCTATCGGACCGGCCTCCACGATGCCGTCAACGGCACTGCTTCCTGCATAAACCTTTATGTCCGGCTCGTCTGCGAGCAGCTGTTTCAGCTTGTCATAGTGCGCTTCGTTGGCTATCACCACGGCTGCGGGCTTGAACTTGTGCGCCTGTTGCGCCAGCAGTTCCACGTGGTTGTTGGCCGTAAGGCAGTACACCTCGTATATGTCGGCGTGCTCTTCAATCACTTTCAGTGCCTGTGTGCCTATGGAACCCGTCGATCCGAGTATGGCTATTTGCTTCTTTTTCATCACAGTCAGTTGGTTTTCAGATGTCGGCCAGGCCTTCCGGCAGCCGCATCCGTATGGTTTTCGACTCCCTGTCGGCCTCTACGAC
>CAVHML010000129.1:0-7096 GCA_963636905.1 bacterium | reverse complement strand
GCCTCTTCGAGGCTATGTCTGCTAGGATGTAAATCACAAACCGCCAGTTTATAACACGCAAATACCATGTTTGGCGCCTGCAAACACGGCATTTACGTATCGTAAACACGGCATTTAGCTATCGCAAACGGCACAGTTGGCACCCGTAAACGACCGGGTTATGCAGACGAACCGCAGGGAAACGCACGGCAACGGCACTCCTTTTCCCGGTTTTCCGCCGAAAATAATCGGGGCAACATGGGCGTTTGACTTCCAAAAGGCTTAACTTTGCAGGGGAAAACTGCCGGACTGCGTTAACAACATGATACTCCAAAGGCTTTCAATAATCAACTACCGAAACATCACGGGTGCAGAACTGTCGCTGTCGCCCAAGATGAACTGCTTCATAGGGCGCAACGGGGCAGGCAAGACCAACGTGCTCGATGCCGTATACTACCTCTCTTTCTGCCGAAGCGCAAGCAATCCGGTGGATTCGCAGGTAATCAGGCACGACCAGGAGTTCTTCGTGCTCGACGGTTCGTACAACACAGACTCCGGGGATGACTTGGGCATATATTGCGGCATGAAGCGAGGAAGCAAGAAGAGCTTCAAGCGCAACAAGAAGGAGTATCGCCGGTTGTCGGAACACATCGGGATGATACCTTTGGTGCTGGTGTCGCCAGGCGATACGATGCTGATAAGCGGTTTGAGTGAGGAGCGCAGAAGACTGATGGACATGGTTGTGTCGCAGTACGACCACAGTTACATCGAAGCACTGTCGCGATACAACAAGGCACTGCAGCAGAGAAACGCACTGTTGCGTGCAGAGGCCGAGCCGGATGCCACTCTGATGGACGTGCTTGAGGAACAGATGGCTGTCAACGGGGAACTTGTCTACTCCAAACGCAGGGATTTCGTGGAAGAACTCACTCCGCTGTTCCAGAAGTTCTACGACTACATATCGGAAGGACGCGAGACGGTGGGGCTGGACTATGTGTCGCACTGCCAGCGGGGGCCGTTGCTCGACGTGATACGACGCGACCGCTTCAAGGACCGCGCCGTTGGCTACTCGCTGCACGGCATACACCGCGATGACCTTGAGTTCACTCTTGGCGGACACGCCATGAAGCGCGAGGGCAGTCAGGGGCAGAACAAGACCTATGTCGTGGCTCTGAAACTGGCACAGTTTGACTTCCTCAAGCGTTCTGCCGCCCACACGGTGCCGATACTGCTGCTCGACGACATCTTCGACAAACTCGATGCACGGCGTGTGGAGCAGATAGTGAGACTCGTTTCGGGTGACGGCTTCGGACAGATACTGATTACCGACACCAACCGCGACCATCTGGACAGCATACTGCACGGCTGTTCCTTCGACTACAGGATTTTCGAGGTGGAAAAGGGCGAAATAACCGAAAGAGAATGTTCAGACGAGAAGTGAAAAGCGTGGCCGAGCTGCTCCTGAGCAACCTCCGGCGACAGGGACTTGAGACTCCGCTGCTGCAAAAGCGGCTCGTGGAGTCGTGGCCAGACGTGGTTGGCAGCGTGATAAGCCGCTATACCATTAATATATATATACGCAACCAGACGCTTTTCGTCCACTTGTCAAGTCCAGCCTTGCGTGCCGACCTCAGTATGCGGCGCAAGGAACTGGTGGATAGGCTCAACGCAGCCGTGGGCAGCCAGGTTATAGTCGATATAAAGTTCAGTTGAGTGCGGTTTGTGGCTCAACTGGCAGTTGCGTAAGGCATAGTTTGTATCGGTATACAGCGCAATGGGCTACTGCATACGGCTTGGTTGAAATAGAAAAGAAGTCTTAGCAGACAACCTCATCCATGGGGACATCGGTGGCGTCTGTCGGAATAGCTTCCACAAGTTGGAAGCTGAAGCATACACCTATCTTATATACATTGGGCAACTGCGCCAGCATCCGGTCGTAGTACCCCTTTCCGCGTCCGAGACGGTGGCACTCGCGGTCGAAAGCCATGCCCGGCACGATGGCTAAGTCTATGCTCTGGTAGTCGGAAAACACCTCTCCCGTTGGTTCCATTATGCCGAAAGCACCTGCGGAAAGGCAGTCTGCTCCCGTATATAGGCGCAGTTCCATGCTGGTGTCGCCCGTTACCTTGGGCAGAAGCAGTCTTTTGCTTGGCAAAGCGTCAAGCATGGGGCTGACATCCGCCTCGTCGGACAGGGGAGAGTAAAGGAGTATGGTGCGTGAAGAGCGCACTTGCGGATGTGCGAGCAGTTTTTCGACAATCTCAAGCGACATCTCCGCAAGCTGAGTCTTGGAGTACTGTCGCTTGAGATTGCGTATGGCACGCCTGATTTCGCCCTTAGGCATGGCGAAACCTCTTGTTGAGTCCGCCCTGCGCACCACCTTTATTATATATATAGCCGTTTGCCGTGCGCTTGTCCTTGCCTTTTGCCTCGTTGGCGGGCTTCTTGGGAAACGCAGTGCCGTCGCGGAACACCTTGAGCGCAGCCTTTATGACCGGGTCGTCCTGGTTCAGGTATTCCGTCCAGGCCTCATCGTCGAGCAGGTTGTATATTATCCGGCTGTTGATGTAGCGTTCAAGCAGCTTGTGCGACTTCTTTATCATGAGGTTTCGCCTGCGCAGTCCGTTTTTCTCGGCATACGACGCGAACTTTTCCACCGTGTTCAGCTTCACAAGTTGCGCCGCCAACGGCTCCATCTCCTTGTATTCAGATAGTTTCTGGCGGTTGTCGTCGGTGTAAGTGTAGGCAAACTGCAGTATAAGTCCCGTCATGCTGGCCTCCTTGAAGTAGGATGTCATGCCAAGAGTGTCTTCCGGCACGAATATGTCGGGCGTTATGCCGCCGCCACCGTACACCATGCGTCCCATAACCGTGTGGTATGCTGCGCCGGAGTGCTTGATGCTGTCTTGCGAGAAATACTCTCCGTGCTGGTAACGGTCAATCAGGTCGTCCTCATAGCTCTTGTCGTTGCCGCCAGTGTAGGGTTTCTGAATGCAACGACCCGAGGGAGAGTAGTAGCGTGCCACGGTCAGGCGCACCATTGAGCCGTCGTTGAATGCTATGGGCTGCTGCACGAGACCCTTACCGAACGAACGGCGGCCGATAATCGTGCCTCTGTCGTTGTCCTGTATCGCTCCGGCGAATATTTCCGAGGCAGATGCCGAACCTTCGTCAATGAGTACCACAAGCGGAATGTCCTGATAGCTGCCGCGACCGTCGCTGCGGTAGTCCTGGCGCGGCGAGTGGCGACCTTGAGTGTACACGATAAGCCGGTCTTTGGGCAGGAACTCGTTGGCCATTTGCACCGCTGCCACGAGATAACCGCCCGTGTTGCCGCGCAAATCTATCACGAGATTGCTGACATTCTCCTGCGACAGCTTTGCCAAAGCAATGAGCAGTTCCGGGTAAGTGTTCTCCCCGAAGTTCTTAATCTTTATATATCCTGTGGATTTGTCAAGCATATACGTTGCCAGAATGCTCTTTTGCGGAATGTCGCCGCGCGTCACGGTTACGTAGATGGGCTTCTTGGCTCCGTAGCGCAGCACTCCGAGCTTCACCTTTGTGTCCTTCGGGCCTTTCAACCGGCGCATGGCCTCCTCGTTGGTTACCTCTTTGCCCACAAAAGGCTTGCCATCTACGCTGACAATCTTGTCGCCTGCCTTTATCCCGGCACGTGCTGCCGGACCGTTCTTTATCACATTCTGCACGTGAATGGTGTCTTGGCGTATGGTAAACTCAATGCCCACGCCGGAGAACGAACCTTTCAGGTCGTCGTTGGCGGCCTGAACGTCCTTGGCACTGATATACACAGAGTGCGGATCCAGCTCTGCCAGTATCTGCGGCATGGCCTTTTCCACCAGGTCGTTGACGTTTACCGTGTCGACATACTGGTCGTCTATCATGTGCAGCAAGTTGTTCAGCTTGTTGCTGCTTGAGTTTATAATGCTCAAGCGGTTGCCGGAAAAATGATTGGCGAAGAAAGTTCCGATCATTATTCCCACCACCATCGCTACCGACATGAGCAGCGGCATATAGTGATTTGGCTTGTTTTGCTTCATTGTTCGTCAGGGTTAAGGTACAGTACTTCTATGTTTGCTCTCCGGAGCAGTTCTATTCCGTCTTCCAGTCTGTATTTTTCGCCGTAGACAACGCGCTTTATTCCAGCCTGAATTATCAGCTTTGCGCACTCTATGCACGGTGATGCCGTCACGTAGAGCGTCGCTCCGTCGCTGTTGTTGGAGCTTCTCGCCAGCTTGGTTATGGCGTTGGCTTCAGCGTGTAGCACGTATGGCTTGGTCAAGTTGTTGTCGTCTTCGCAAATATTCTCAAATCCGCTCGGCGTACCGTTGTATCCGTCACTTATAATCATCTTGTCCTTGACCACCAGTGCGCCCACTTTGCGCCTTTGGCAGTAGCTGTTTTCCGCCCAAATGCGCGCCATGCGCAGATAGCGGAGGTCGAGTTTGTGCAGTTTAGTGTTGTCTGTCATAAAGCTGAATGTTGCCGTTGTTGACTTTGCCTGTGGCGTTTGCCGTGGCTATTTGGCCGTCTCTTTCCCAGACTTGCCCTTGCTCTTGGCTTTGCCGGCCTTGTTATTGGCCGTCTTTGCCTTGCTTGCGTTGCGCTTTATGCCGTCGCGCTTGAGCAGAGCGTCGATTGTCGGGTCGCCGCCACGGAAGTTGCGGTATAGCGTCATTGGGTGTTCGGTGCCGCCACGTGACAGTATTTCGTTGCGGAAGCGTTGAGCTGTGGTGCGATCGAACAGTCCGTGCTTCTTGAACACGCTGAATGCGTCGGCATCGAGCACCTCTGCCCACTTGTAGCTGTAGTATCCGGCAGCGTAGCCTCCCGACATGATGTGGCTGAACTGCACCGTCATGCACGTGTCGGGCAGCTGTTCTGTTACCATGGCTTTCTTCCATGCCTGCTTTTCAAAGGCTATGAGGTCGCCGGCGAACGGCTCTTTCATGGTGTAGTAGGCCATGTCGAGCAGTCCGAAGCTCACTTGCCTCATGCAGCCGTAGGCAGCCATGAAGTTGCGGCTCTTGACTATGCGTGCTATCAGTTCGTCAGGGATGGGTTCGCCTGTCTTGTAGTGGAACGCAAACGTGCGCAGGAACTCCTTTTCCACGGCATAATTCTCCATGAACTGCGACGGCAGTTCCACAAAGTCCCACAGCACGTTGGTGCCGCTGAGGCTTTCAAAGCGCGTGTTGGCAAACATTCCGTGGAGCGAGTGGCCGAACTCGTGCAGGAACGTCTCCACCTCGCCGAGCGTAAGCAGCGCAGGCTTGTCCTCCGTTGGCTTTGTAAGGTTCATCACAACGCTCACGTGCGGACGCACATTCTCGCCGTTGCGGTCAATCCACTGCCCCTGATACTGTGTCATCCATGCGCCTCCCTGCTTGCCCTTGCGCGGATGGAAGTCGGCATAGAACACGGCGAGGTATGAGCCGTCGGCATCAAACACCTCGTAAGCCTTCACGTCGGGATGATAAACGGGTATGTCCTTGTTCTCCTTGAACGTGATGCCATACAGCCGGTTGGCCAGTCCGAACACGCCTTTTATCACGTTGCTGAGTTCAAAGTAGGGGCGCAGCATCTCCGAATCGAGGTTGTACTTGGCCAACTGAAGTTTGTGGGAGTAGAAACTGAAGTCCCACGGCTCCACGGTGAAGTCCTTGCCCTCGGCCTTGCGTGCCGTTTCGCTGATTTTCTCCACCTCTTTCAGTGCCGCAGGCTTGTATGCGTCAACGAGACTGTTGAGCAAGCCATACACATTGCGGCTGTTTCCGGCCATGCGGCGCTTGAGCACGTGGTCGGCATAGGTCTTGCTGCCCAACAGTTGCGCAATCTCCCTGCGCAGATTGACGAGTCTTTTGCAGATTTCAATGTTGTTTTCCGGGTTGTCGTGCGTACACTCGGTGTTCTTGGCCATATACATCTGGCGGCGCAACTCCCTCTTGGCCGAGTAGGTCATGAAAGGCGAGTAGCTTGGGAAGTCGAGTGTGAACACCCATCCCTGCTTGTCCTGCTCCTTAGCCGTGTGTGCCGCAGCCTCAATGGCCGTGTCGGGCAGTCCCTCAAGGTCGCTTTCGTCTGTTATGTCGAGCGTAAACGCCTTGTTCTCCTTGAGCAGGTTTTGCGAAAACTGCAGCGACAGCATACCGGCCTCCTCCGTGAGCTTGCGCAACCGCTCCTTGCCCTCGTCGTCGAGCAAGGCTCCACTGCGCACGAAGCCGTCATAGCAGTCGTCGAGCAGCTTCTTCTCCTCGGGTGTGAGCTTGCGGTGGTGACTGTGTACGGCCTTTATGCGCTCAAACAACTGCTTGTTGAGCCGCACATCGTTGGCATGCTTGGTCAGTATGGGCTGCATCTTCTGTGCCAGGGCGTCCATCTCGTCGTTGGTCTCCGCGCTCAGCAGATTGAAAAACACTGACGACACCTTTGAGAGCAAGTCATAGTAGCCCTCATGGTCCTCGTCCTGATTGATTATCGTGTTGTCGAAAGTGGGTTTGTCGGGATTGCCGATAATCTTTGCTATCTGTTCGTCGTCGCGTCTGATGCCTTCAATGAAAGCCTCCTCATAGTCTTCGAGTCGTATGCGGTCGAACGGCACCGTTGAGTGCGGTGTTTTGTATTCCTCAAAAAACGGGTTCTTTCTCTCTGTTGCGCCCGTTGCGTTATTTTGGTCTGCCATATATCTGTTTTTGTTTTGTCTCTCGCACTTATACATCAGGTACAGGCGCGTATGATATAGGTGTGCAAAGTTAACAAAAACGCATGACCTCCACCAAATTAAAACAGATAAATGATGTTATTTCATCAAAATCCAACCTGAACCCCGAAACTAAGTCCGGGCCATATTCCAAATGCCTGCTTCATCACTGCGTCGTACAAAGTCCTTACAGGTCTTCACCACGCTACACACCACGCCGCCCGTGCTGATGGCGGCGAAGTGCTCCGTCATGCTCGCGAAGCTCTTCTGCACACCCTCGCGAATGGCTGTGCCGGGCGCCGCGATGACAAACTTGCTCCACCCGTCACGGCTGTTCACGTGCTTCTTCCCGCCCACTCTCTTCACTTTGAAAATTCCTTGCATCTGATTGCTGTTTTT